>JAQVJI010000003.1:32720-60205 GCA_028695255.1 Chromatiales bacterium
CCGATGTGATGGTTGGTGTAGCGCAGGTTGCACGGGTCCTTGAACGCGACCCACGGGTGGCCGGTCTCGAACAGCATGCCGAGCATCTTGCGCCACAGGTCGACCGCCTTCATCTTCTTGAAGTTGCGGATGCGGCCGTCGGCGGCCATCGCCTCGTACTCGGCATAGCGCGTTTCGAAGGCCTCGCCGGTGAGGTCGTGCAGGTCCGGCGTCTCGTCGGGCGAGAACAGCGTCCACTCGGCGTCCTCGGCGACGCGCTTCATGAACAGGTCCGGCACCCAGTTGGCGGTATTCATGTCGTGGGTGCGGCGACGGTCGTCACCGGTGTTCTTGCGCAGATCGAGGAATTCCTCGATGTCGACGTGCCAGGTTTCGAGATAGGCGCAGACCGCGCCCTTGCGCTTGCCGCCCTGGTTGACGGCGACGGCAGTGTCGTTGGCGACCTTGAGGAACGGCACCACGCCCTGGCTCTTGCCGTTGGTGCCCTTGATGTGGGCGCCCATGCCGCGCACGCGCGTCCAGTCGTTGCCCAGGCCACCGGCGAACTTGGACAGCAGCGCATTGTCCTTGACCGCGCCGAAGATGCCGTCGAGGTCGTCCGGCACGGTGGTGAGGTAGCAGGACGAGAGCTGCGGACGCAGCGTGCCGGAGTTGAACAGCGTCGGCGTCGAACTCATGAAGTCGAACGACGACAGCAGGTTGTAGAACTCGATCGCGCGCGCCTCGCGGTCGATCTCGCGCAGCGACAGGCCCATGGCGACGCGCATGAAGAAGGCCTGCGGCAGCTCGAAGCGCGTGCCGTTGGAGTGGATGAAATAGCGGTCGTAGAGGGTTTGCAGACCGAGATAGGTGAACTGGAGGTCGCGCTCGGGCTTGAGCGCGGCGCCCAGACGGTCGAGGTCGAAACGGGTCAGCTCGGCATCCAGCAGCTCCAGTTCGGCGCCGCGATGGACGTAGTTCTTGAAATAATCGGCATAACGGCCGGTCATCTCGGCCTCGGTCGCGTCCTCGCGGCGATCGGCCAGGAAGGACAGCGCCTCGCGGCGCAGCACGTCCATCAGCAGGCGCGCGGCGACCTGCGAATAGTTCGGTTCCTTCTCGATCAGCACGCGCGCGCTCATCACCAGCGCCTGACCGACGTCCTTTTCCTTCACGCCGTCGAACAGATTGCGCTGGGTCTCGCGCACGATCAGCTCGCCGTTGACCTCGGGCAGATCGCGGCAAGCCTCGGCCACGATCGCGTTCATGCGGCCGGTGTCGAGTGCGACGCGACTGCCGTCTTCGAGCGTGACCATCAGCGCCGGCGCGGCCGCGGCGGCGGCCGGCTTCTTCTTCGCCGCCTCCTGTGCGCGCTCGCGGGTACGCTCCTCGCGGTACAGCACGTAGGCGCGGGCGACCTTGTGGTTGCCGCTGCGCATCAGGGCCAGTTCGACCTGATCCTGGATGTCCTCGATGTGCACGGTCACGGTCGAACCGCTGGCGCGGCGGAACAGGTTGTCCTCCACCTGCCGGCTCAGGTCCTCGACGATCTCGTGGATGCGGCGGCTGGCGGCGGCACTGCCGCCCTCCACCGCCAGGAAGGCCTTGGTGATCGCCACCGTGATCTTGGATGCGTCGAAGGCCGTGACCTTGCCGTTGCGCCGGATGACGCGGTGCTGGCCGGGCGCGGTTGCAGCGATTTCCGCCGTCGTGGCCTGGACATCCTCTTCGTTCATCAGGGTCTGGATGTAGTCGTTGGTATCGTTGTTCGTATTGCTGATCGTATTGGCGGCGGTATCGGCGTTTTGCATGGTTCTGCGACCTCCCTCGGGTGCCAGCGCGGTTGTGGCTGTTCGAATGGCGGACACTATAAGGCGGGGTTTTCCGGACAGGCAAGCACTATATGTTGTGGGTAAGGGGGTGAGCATCCAGGTGACAAGCTGTGGAAAACCTGGGTACGAAATGCCCCCGGCGAGGCCACAGGCCGCGCCGGGACTGGGTTTGTGGCCGGCGATGAAAAAATCGGCAGCCGCGCGGGATCAATCCGCCCGTCGCGAACGATTAAAAAGTTTCATGAGAAGTACCGAGCAAGTCTTCGGCCTTCATCAGAATGGGCTCATGGAGAATGGATAGGCGGCCCGCCAGAGACGGAAATCCCGCCCGGAAACACTTGGACTATCCGGGGGATTGTCACTCATATATAGTTCCCCCCCGAACGCTCCCTTCCCGACGCCGCCGGCCGGCGAACGCAGTCGCGGTACGGGAAGAGCGGCCCGGGCCGGTTGCTATACTGGAAAAACACTACACGAACGGCCATGGTGCCCCCGCCCCCTTGCCATCCATGCTGCGCACCCTGAAAGGCTTCATCCTGACCGCCGCGCTGGCCGCCTCGGCGCTGCTGTTCGTCGTCACCTACGTCGTGATCTCCGGCATCTATGACCGCACCGCCCGCAATGAGGCGCGCGAGATGTCGAACGTGCTGGCCGACTACACCTTCAGTTCAATGTTCCAGGTCATGCGCAAGGGTTGGACGCGGGTGGAGCTGGAGGAATTCCTGCGCGCCACCGAGGACACCTTCCTCGCCACCCAGTATTCGGTCGACATCTACCGCGGCCCGATCGTCGAGGCGCTGTACGGCCCCATCAAGCAGAAGACGATGGATGCGGACATGCTGAAGGTGTTCGATACCGGCACGCCCCACATGCACGAGGACGACGTCGGCATCCGCTACATCAAGCCGCTCGCCGCCCGCGCCGAGTGCCTCGCCTGCCACGCCAACGCCGAGGTCGGCAGCGTGCTCGGCGTCATCGACGTGCAGCAGGATCTGACGCCGATCATCGCCGAGGCGCGCAAGAACTTCCTGTTCGCACTGACGGTCCTCTCGCCGCTGCCTTTCATCTTCGCGATCCTGGTCGCGCTGGCGCTCAACCGACGCATCGACCGTTCGGTGTCGCGCCTGCGTGAGACCGTGGAGAGCGTCAACCGCGTGTCCGACCTCAAGCACATGCGCATCAGCGGCACCGACATGGGCTTCGAGGAATTGAACTCCGTGCTGGTGCAGGTCGAGGGGCTGGCGCACAAGCTCAAGACCTTCGCGGTCGACAAGGACCTGCTGGAGTTCGAGATCCGGCTGTTGGAGAAATTCGTCATTACCTCCGAGGTGGTCAAGGACTGGCGCGAATACGTGTGCCGGATGCTGGGCGACATCAACCTGATCATCGAGGCCTACGCGCTGTTCTCGATCTTCAAGGTGGACGAGGAACTGTTCGACCTGGAAATCTTCTGGCTGCACACGCCTTCGGACGGCCTGCGCCAACGCCTGGAGCGGTCCATCCTCGACGCCGCGCACGCCAACCCGGCGTTCATGCACGTGGCGGCCTTCAACGTGAAGCACAACGTCGCCGACCCGTCACGTCACCTCGACGAGGAAATGGAACGCGGCATCGAGCTGCGCACCAAGTCGCTCATCATCGAGACACCGAAGATCGGCGGCATCGTCGGCATCGGCGTGCAGGCCGCGATCGTCGAGGACGAGACCCGCATGCTGGTGGTGGAGAGCATCCTCTCCACGCTGCTCAACGTGGTCGGCTCGGTGAAGGCGATCTACAAGTACACCAAGGACCTGGAGTACTACGCGACGCGCGATCCGCTGACCAACCTGTACAACCAGCGCGTGTTCTGGGAACTGCTGGAATACGAGATCGGGCGCTCGGCGCGCGGCGAGTACAAGTTCGCGGTGTTGATGATCGACCTCGACAACTTCAAGACCGTCAACGACACCTACGGCCACAACTTCGGCGACCGCTTCCTGCAAGCCTTCGCCGACCTGCTGCGCCATGCGGTGCGCAACGGCGACATCGTCGCCCGCTACGGCGGCGACGAATTCACCGTCATCCTGCCCGAGGTGGGCGAGAACGAACCCTACATGGTCTGCGAGCGCATCCGCGACCAGGCGGCCTCGATCGCCCTCGAAGCGCCGGACGGCGCCGCGGTCAAGGCTACGGTCTCGATCGGCATGGCGCTGCATCCCGACCACGGCACCTCGTCGAAGGACCTGTTCCTGTTCGCCGACAACATGATGTACAAGGCCAAGGGCGAGGGTAAGAACCGCATCGGCGTGCCGACCGAATCCGACGTGATCGAGGTGTTCCGGCAGATCGGCGAGAAGAGCATCATCGTCGCCAACGCGGTGGAACAGCGCAAGATCGTGCCCCACTTCCAGCCGATCATGAACGTGCAGAGCCACGAGATCGAGGCCCACGAAGTGCTGTCGCGCATCCAGCTCGACGAGTCGCAGATCATGGGCGCGGGCGAGTTCATCGAGATCGCCGAACGCACCGGCGTGATCCACAAGCTCGACTACATCGCGATGGAGAAGACCTTCCAGCGCGCCAACGAGGAACGCTACGACGGCCTGATCTTCCTCAACCTGTCGCCGCGCGCGCTGGTGCTGAACGAATTCCTGCACGAAACGATGCGCCTGATCGACAACTACGCCGTCGACCCGGCGCGCATCGTGTTCGAGATCACCGAGCGCGACACTGTGAAGAACATCACGCTGCTTGAGAAGTTCGTCACCGAACTGAAGATGGACGGATTCAAGTTCGCGATCGACGATTTCGGTTCCGGCTTCTCGTCCTTCCACTACGTCAAGCGTTTCCCGATCGACTTCCTCAAGATCGAGGGCGAATTCATCGCCAACATGCTGAACGAGTCGCGCGACCGCGCGCTGGTGAAGAGCATCTCGACGCTGGCGCGCGAACTCGGCATCAAGACCGTCGCCGAGTACGTCGAGAGCGAGGAAGTGCTGGAATGCGTGCGCGACGCCGGCATCGACTACGCACAGGGTTATTTCATCGGCCGGCCGCAGGCGGACTTCGTTCCAAGACAGTGGAAGCGCTGAGGCGCGACGCGGGCGCCGTCATCGGCATTCGATGAAAATATCCGGGCCGGCAGCAAGTTTCCGCGGCCAGCACCGATCTGTTAGGTTGATGACTCAAGTCGCTTGCGCAGCAGCCGCTAAACGTGTAAGACCACATTACGAAGCGGGGCAACCACCACCCGCGGCAGGGGGTTCGAACGATGCGGCGTCTGTATGACCTTCCCATCTGGGTGCGCCTGATCGGCGCGACCTGGCTCATTCTCGTCCTGGCCTGGAGCGGCACCATCGTATGGGCCGTCTACGAGCAGCGGCAGACGGCCGTCGATCAGGCGGAGAATTTCTCGCGCAGCGTGCACGAAATGACGCTCGCCGGCCTCACCACGCTGATGATCACCGGCACGATGGGTCAGCGCAAGGAATTCCTGGACCAGATTCAGGAGCTCAACACCATCCGCGACCTGCGCGTGCTGCGCGGCAAACCGGTAGCCGACATGTTCGGCGCCGGCGATGCCCATGAACAGGCTCACGATGCGATCGAACGGCGCGTACTCGAAACCGGCGAGGCCTTCATCGAGGTCGAGGCCGACGGCGCCCATCTGCGCGCGGTAATACCCGCCCTCAACAGCAGCAACTACCTCGGCAAAAACTGCATGATGTGCCACGCCAATGCGCCGGAGCAGGCGGTGCTCGGCGCCGTCAGCCTGCGCATCAGCCTGGAGGGCGTCAACGCGCAGGTGCGGGAATTCGGTTTCAAGATCTTCGCTTTCGCCATTTTCATGAGCGTGCCGACGCTGTTGTTCATGTACTTCTTTGTGCAGTACTTCCTGACCCGGCCGCTCAAGCGCATGACGGCCGGCCTGCGCGACATCGCCGAGGGCGAGGGCGATCTGAGCCACCGCCTGGAGGTGCGCGGCGGCGACGAGATCGGCCAGGCCTCCAGCGCCTTCAACCTGATGATGGAAAAATTCTCGGCCCTGATCCGCAGCATTCTCGGCTCGACGTCGCAACTGGCGGATTCCGCCGACGGGCTCGCACTCGTCACCGAACGCACCACCGACGGCATCAACCGTCAGCGCGGCGAGATCGAACAGGCGGCCACCGCGATGAACGAGATGGCCGCCACCGCACAGGAGGTCGCGCGCAGTGCGCAACAGGCCGCCCACGCCGCCCACAACGCCACCGAGGCCGCGGCATCGGGCAAGAACGTCGTCGCCCGCACCGTGCAGGGCATCCAGAACATGGCCGGCGACGCCGACAAGGCCTCGTCCGTGATCGGGCAACTGGAACAGGACAGCGAGCGCATCGGCAGCGTGCTCGACGTGATCCGCACCATCGCCGAACAGACCAACCTGCTGGCGCTCAATGCCGCGATCGAGGCCGCCCGCGCCGGCGAGGCCGGACGCGGTTTCGCCGTGGTCGCCGACGAGGTACGTTCGCTCGCCACTCGCACCCAGAAATCGACGCAGGAGATCCAGGACATGATCGAGACCCTGCAGGGTGCCTCGCAGCAGGCGGTACAGGTGATGAACACCATGAGTGAACGCGCCCAGCGCAACGTCCAGCGCGCCAACGATGCCGGCGATGCGATCGAGGCCATCGAGGAGGCGATTCAGTCGATCAACGACCTCACCGCCCAGATCGCCAGTGCGGCCGAGGAGCAGAGCGCGGTGGCCGAGGAGATCAACCGCAACGTCACCAACATCAGCGACGCGGCGGAACAGAACGCCGGCGGCGCGGCCGAGACCACCAATGCCAGCGAACAGCTCGCGCGGCTGGCGCAGGAGCTTCAGAATCTGGTCGGGCGCTTCAAACTGTGAATTCGAGGTGTGGGAGCGGCTCTGCCGCGATCGATGCCGATCGCGGCAGAGCCGCTCCCACGCATAGAAACCGTCGACATCCCGGAACCCCATGCAAATCCCCTTCGACACCCTGCGTGAAACGGTCCGTCTGGCACTCATCGAGGACGTCGGTACCGGCGACGTGACCGCCGATCTGATCCCCGAATCGGCACGGGCGCGGGCACGCGTGATCTGTCGCGAAACAGCCGTGATCTGCGGCCAGACCTGGTTCGAACAGGCCTTCCTGCTGCTCGATGCCGACGTCCGCATCGACTGGCTGGTGGCCGAAGGCGCCTGCGTGCAGCCGGACACGCTGCTGTGCCGTCTCGAAGGCCCGGCGCGCACGCTGCTGACCGGCGAACGCACGGCGCTCAATTTCCTTCAGACCTTATCGGCCACCGCCACCCGCACGCGCCGCTTCGTCGATGCGCTGGCCGGCACCCGCACACAGGTGCTCGACACGCGCAAGACACTGCCCGGTCTGCGTCTGGCGCAGAAGTACGCCGTCACCTGCGGCGGCGGACGCAATCATCGCGTCGGCCTGTACGACATGGTGCTGATCAAGGAAAACCACATCGCCGCCTGCGGCGGCATCCGGACCGCGGTCGAACGCGCGCGCGCGCTGCACCCGAAGCTCGCGGTGGAAGTGGAGACGGAAAATCTGGACGAGGTGCAGCAGGCGCTCGAAGCCGGCGCGGACGTCATCATGCTGGATGATTTTGCACTCGACGACATGCGCGAGGCCGTGAAGCGGATCGGCGGGAAGGCGAAGCTCGAGGTATCCGGCGGCGTGACCCTCGACGGCGTGCGCGCGATCGCCGAGACCGGCGTTGACTTCGTTTCGGTCGGCGGGCTTACCAAGGATGTCGAGGCCGTGGACCTCTCGATGCGCTTCGAATGACCGGACGGCAAAGCGCCGTCACCACCACTTCTCGCAGCGCAACTGCGATTCGGCAACGCCCATGCCGAGCAGCAGGGCGCTCATGTCCTCGATGAACTCGCGCGAACCGCAGAAATAGTAGAGCGCATTCTCCGGCATGCCGATGCGTTCGAGCAGCGTGCGGTCGATACGGCCGAAGAAATCCTGCGGCCGGCCCGGCGTGCGGGTATAGGTAAACAGGCTGCGGATGTTCGGCGCCTGCGCCATCTGCTCCAGCTCGTCACGAAACAGCACGTCGCCGGGACCCGCTGCGCTGTAGACGAGCGTCGCATCGATCGGCAGCGCCTCCTCGCGGATGTGGCGCAGCATGCTCACCAGCGGCGTCACCCCGATACCCCCGCCCAGCAGCACCACCGGCCGCGCTTGATCCTCCAGCACGAATCCGCCCTGCGCGGCGGAGATCGACAGCTCGTCGCCGACCCGCAGGTCCGCATGCAGCATGCGCGAGACCGACGGATACGGCGTGTCCTTGACCGCGAGCTGGATGCGGCCGTGCAGACGCGGCGTGGAGACGATGGAATAGCCGCCGTTGCGGTGCTCGCCCGCCACTTCGGCGTTCAGTTCGATCCACTGACCCGGGCGAAAACGGAACGGTGCATCGCCGTAGTCGAGCAGGAAACTGCGCACGCTGGGCGTCTCCTGCCGGATCTCGGCGATGCGGACGGGAAACCTGTCGATGAGCGGTGGATGATCGTCTGGCATGTCGATTTTTCGTGATCGTGAACGATACCTTCTCAGCCCGCGCGTTCGACGCCCTTGGCCTCGACCCACAACGTCTCCATGTCCTCCAGCGAGGTCGTCGCGGCTTCGCGGCCCTCGCGCGCCAGCGCCGTCTCGATGTAGCGGAAGCGGGTCTCGAACTTGTGGTTGGTGCGCCGGAGCGCGGCCTCCGGGTCGACGTCCATGTGGCGCGCGAGATTCACCACCGCGAACAACAGGTCGCCGATCTCGTCCTCGCAACGGTCGCGGTCCCGCGTCTCGATGACCTCGTGGCGCACCTCTTCCAGCTCTTCCTCGATCTTGTCGATGACGCGTTCGACCTCGGGCCAGTCGAAGCCGACGCGCGCGGCGCGCTTTTGCAGCTTCACCGCGCGCAACAGCGCCGGCAGGCTGCGCGCCACGCCGTCGAGTGCGCCGCTGCCCTCGCCCTTGTGCGTGCGCTCTTCGGCCTTCACCGCCTCCCAGGCGGCGTGCTGCTCGGTCTCGTCGGTGAAGTTCACGTCGCCGAAAACATGCGGATGTCGCCGCACCAGTTTGTCCGTGAGCCCCCGCGCCACGGCATCGAAGTCGAACAGCGCCTGTTCGCGCGCCATCTGGGCATGAAACACCACCTGCAACAACAGGTCGCCCAGTTCGTCGCACAGCGCCCGGTGATCCTCGCGTTCGATCGCGTCGACGACCTCATAGGCCTCTTCGATGGTGTGCGGGGCGATGCTGGCGAAGGTCTGTTTGACGTCCCAGGGACAACCCCGCGCGGGATCGCGCAGCTGGGCCATCAGATCGAGCAGACGGGTGATGGATTCCATACGGACAGGTTTCACGTGGTTTCGAAACGGGTCGGGATTATAACCTCCACGCTATCGTGCCAATAGTTGACTATTACGCTATGGATTGTATATTAGGATTAACTGATACCCACATCAGTCCATTTCATCCATGTATCCATGCAGAGGAGAACCGACATGAGCGGACTCATCCCGAACTTCCCCGCCGACGGCGTCGTGACCATCAACCGCGTCATCCTCAAGCCCGGCTACTCGGTCGACGACTTGCAGGAGCGCGTCGCGATGCTGTGCGAGAACGTCAAGACCTACCACTCCGAAACCGGCTTCATCGGCGGCTTCGTCACCCTCAACGCCGGCCAGGTCTCGAACGAGGGTTCGACCGTCGGCCAGGCGGTGGAAAGCCCGCTGCGCGGCAAGGAGGCATTGATCATCACCTTCTGGCGCAGCTTCGAGGAACACGAGCAGTCGCACCGCAGCGACACCTTCCAGCCACTGTTCAAGGACGTACTCGCGCTGTGCGAGAACGGCAACGAGGAGATCGCCTACGAGATGCTGTGGTCGGGCCGCGCCTACACGCCCGAGGAGGCGCGGGCGGCACAGGAGGCGAAGGAGAAATACGCCGCCTGAGTCTTGCACAGTAACGTCGTACGACGAGTTCACGACAGCAACCCTGCCGAGGGAGACCCCGGCAGGGTTGCCCCACCGACCGAGGGGAACCCCCTCCACGCCCTCCGGTCGAATCCGCATGCAACCACCGTTCGTCGGCGCCGACCGCGTGCAGACCGATTCCACGGCACCACGCCATCGCATGCCGTCGACATCCGGCTTGTACGGCCGCCGCAACGATGATGCGAATCCGTCATCCAGCAATCGGAGGAATCATCATGCACCCATCGAAATCCACACTGCTTTCACTCCCGACCACCGTCGTACTGGCATGTGCCCTGGCCACACCGTTCGCCGTCGGCGCGCAAGGCATGGGAATGATGATGGACCGGCCGATGATGGAACACGACGGCCAAGCAAAAGAAGGCTGCCCGATGCGACGCGGTATGGACACGCGCCACGGCCGCATGATGGATGACCCAGACCCGATGCGCGGCATGCCGGACGAGCTCGCGCTCAGCGACGAGCAGCGCGAGACCATGCGCGGCATCCAGCGCGACCTGCGGCGCCAGACCTGGGACGCGCAAGGCAAGCTGATCGACGAACAGGAGCGCCTGCACGATCTGTGGCGTGCCAATCCACGCGATCCGCAGGCCATCGGCGAGGCCTATGCGCGCATGCAGCAGATCCAGCGCCCGATCATCGAGGCACGCGTCAAGGCGATGAATGCCGTCGAGGCCGCGCTCACCGACGCGCAGCGCGAAACCCTGCGCGACCTGCATCGCCGCCAAGGGTCCGGCATGTCCGGCATGGGCATGCATGGAATGGGCATGCACGGACACGGCGGCGGCGCAATGGGCATGCACGGCGGTCGTTGCCCGATGCAGGGCGGCATGCGCTGACCCGCACTCGGGGAACCCCGGCCACCGGTTGCGGTCGGTAATGTAGGCAACGATTTCGTGGGAGCGGTTCCGCCGCGACAGAGTGACCGCAGTGTCCTCGATCGCGGCGGAGCCGCTCCCACATTGTTGTGCAGCATCCATAATCCATCCATCGGCACATACCAACAACGAAAAACATGCTGCTAGCCGTCCTCTCCGGTTTCCTGCTCGCCGCCGTCGCGCCCTGGCTGGTGCCGCGGCTCGGCGCCCATGCGGGGCGCGTGCTCGCGCTGCTGCCGGTCGGCCTGTTCCTGTGGTTCGCGAGCCTGTTGCCGGCGGTCGGCGGCGGCGAGACGCTGCTGTGGGAATACGCCTGGGTGCCGGGCCTCGACGTGCAGCTCGGTTTCCTGGTCGACGGCCTGAGCCTGTTGTTCGCGCTGCTCATCAGCGGCATCGGCGCGCTGGTGACGCTCTACGCCGGCAGCTATCTCGCCGGCCATCGCGATCTCGCGCGCTTCTTCGTCTGGCTGCTCGCCTTCATGGCCTCGATGCTCGGACTGGTGCTGTCGGACGGCCTGATCGCCCTGTTCGTGTTCTGGGAGCTGACCAGCATCACCTCCTTCCTGCTGATCGGCTTCGCGCACGAGGACAAGACAGCGCGGCAGGCTGCGTTGCAGGGCCTGTTCGTCACCGTCGGCGGCGGACTCGCGCTGCTCGCCGGCTTCGTGCTGCTCGCGCTTGCCGCCGGCGGCTGGTCGCTGTCGGCGGTGCTCGACGCGGGCGACGCCGTGCGCGAACACGCGCATTACGCGGTGATCGCCTGGCTGATCTTCCTCGGCGCCTTCACCAAATCGGCACAGGTGCCGTTCCATTTCTGGCTGCCGAACGCGATGGCGGCGCCGACCCCCGTGTCGGCCTATCTGCACTCGGCGACGATGGTGAAGGCCGGCGTGTACCTGCTGGCGCGCTTCCAGCCCGCGCTCGGCGGCACCGATCTCTGGGTCTTCACGCTGACGCTGGTCGGTGCCGCAACGCTGTTCACCGGCGCGCTGCTGGCGCTGCGATCGAGCGGCATGAAGCGCATGCTCGCCTACTCCACCGTGATGGCGCTCGGCACGCTGACGCTGCTCGCCGGCATCGGCGGCGAGACCGCCGCGATCGCCTTCGTCGCCTTCCTGCTCGCGCACTCGCTGTACAAGGGCGCGCTGTTCCTGATCGCCGGCGTCATCGACCACGAGACCGGCTGCCGCGAGGTCCCCGAGATGGGCGGCTTCGGCCGTGCCATGCCGGTGAGCTTTGCGGTCGCGGTACTGGCGGCGTTGTCGGCCGCCGGCGTGATGCCGCTGTTCGGCTTCATCGCCAAGGAACTGCTGTTCGAGTCGGCGCTCGGCCTCGCCGCCTGGCAGCCGGTGGTGCTGACGCTCACGCTGGCCGGCCTCGTCGGCGGCGTCGCCGTGGCGGCCGTGGTCGGTCTGCGGCCCTGGATCGGCCGACCGGTGACGACACCGCGCGAGCCGCACGAGGCGCCGCTCGACCTGCTCGCCGGTCCCGCCCTGCTGGCGCTGCTCGGCCTGCTGTTCGGCCTGCTGCCCGGACTCGCCGAACGCGGCCTGCTGGCGGCCGCGGCCGGCGCCGTGCACGGACAGGCGGTGACGCCAAACCTCGCGCTCTGGCACGGCCTCAATCTGCCGCTCGCCATGAGCGCCCTCACGCTCGTCGCCGGCCTGCTCGTCGCCTGGCGCTGGGATGGCATCCGCAAGATGCTCGTCGGACTCGGCTTCGTCGAACGCTTCGGCGCCGAGCGCGGCTACGACGCCGGCATGCTGGGCCTCGTGCGCGTCGCGGCCTGGCAGACGCGGCTGCTGCAGAACGGCCATCTGCGCTATTACATCCTCACCACGCTGAGCGCCACCGCGTTGCTGCTGGTGTACGCGCTCGTCACGCGTCATGCAGTGATCCCGCCCTGGTCATCGTCCGGCGTGCGGCTGTACGAGGTCGTGATCGGCGCGGTGGTGCTGATGGCGGCACTGGTCGCCGTCACCACGCGCTCGCGTCTCGGCGCGGTGGCCTCGCTCGGCGCGGCCGGTTTCGGCGTGGCGCTGATCTATGTCCTGTTCAGTGCGCCGGACGTCGGCATCACGCAGGTACTGATCGAGACGCTGACGGTGCTGATGCTGGTGCTGGTGCTGTTCCGCCTGCCGAGCTTTCTCGGCCTCACGCCGGGACGCATCAAGCTGCGCGATGCGAGCATCTCGCTCACCATCGGCGGCCTCATGAGCTGGCTGCTGCTGGATGCCGTCGCCGCGCATCATCAAGGCAGCATCTCGCGCTATTTCGTCGAGAACGCGGTGCCGGCAGGCCACGGACAGAACATCGTCAACGTCATCCTGGTCGACTTCCGCGCGCTCGACACGCTGGGCGAGATCGTCGTGCTCGGTCTGGCGGCGATCGGCGTCTACGCCATGATCAAGCTGCGCGCCGAGGACCGGCGCCGGCGCGGCAAGGAGGAGCCGCGATGAGAAAACAATCCGTCATCCTGCGCACCGCGGCGCACGTGCTGCTGCCGTTGCTGCTGCTGTTCTCGGCCTTCCTGCTGCTGCGCGGTCACAACGCGCCGGGCGGCGGCTTCATCGCCGGGCTCGTCGCCTCGGCCGCGCTCGCGCTGTACCTGTTCAGCCTCGGCATCGCATCGGCGCGGCACGCGCTCGGCGTCGATCCGCGGCGGCTGATCGGCGCCGGTCTCGTGATCGCCATCGGCTCGGCGCTGCCGGCGGCCTTCTTCGGCGACGCCTTCTTCACCGGACGCTGGCTGACGCTGGACTGGTTTCCGTCCGGCCCGCTCAAGCTCGGCACGCCGCTGTTGTTCGATCTCGGCGTGTATCTGGTCGTGATCGGCTCGGTGATGACCATCGTGCTGACACTGGCCGAGGCCGAGGAACGTCCGGACGCACCTTCCAACGAAGGAGACTGAAATGGAATCGATGATGGCACTGGTGGTCGGCGGGCTCTACGCCGCCGCCATCTACATGATGCTGCGGCGTTCGATCGTCAAGCTCGTGATCGGGCTGGTGCTGCTCGGCAACGCCGCCAACCTGCTGATCTTCACTTCGGGCGGGCTGACGCGCGGCGCGCCGCCGCTGGTACCGGACGGCGCCGCCATGCCGGCGGGCGCGGTGGCCGATCCGCTCGCGCAGGCGCTGATCCTCACCGCCATCGTCATCGGTTTCGGCGTGCTTGCCTTCGCCGTGGTGCTGATCCACCGCGCCTACGAGGTGGTCGGCGCCGACGACATGGACCGCATGAAGGACACCGACACGTGAGACCGGAAATCGCGCTGCCGATCCTGATTCCGCTCGCCGCGGGCGCGCTGTCGCTGCTGGCCTGGCGTTCGCACGCCGCGCAGCGCACGCTCGGCCTCGTCGGCACCGGCCTGCTGCTCGCCGCCTCGCTGTGGCTCGCCGCCTCGACCTGGCAGGACGGCATCCTGGTCATGCACATGGGCGGCTGGCCGGCGCCGTTCGGCATCGTGCTGGTGTCCGACCTGCTCGGCGCGATCATGGTCGTGCTGGCCGGCATCACGGGTTTCGCCACCGCGGTCTATTCGCTGGTCGCGGTCGGCCGCGAGCACGAGCGCTTCGGCTATTACCCGCTGCTGCACCTGCTGCTCGCGGGCGTCAACGGCGCCTTTCTCACCGGCGACGTCTTCAATCTCTACGTCTGGTTCGAGGTCATGCTGGTGGCCTCCTTCGCGCTGCTGATCCTGGGCGGCGAACGCGCGCAGATGGAAGGCGCGATCAAGTACGTGACGCTCAACCTGCTGTCCTCGGCGCTGTTCCTCTCGGCCATCGGCCTGCTCTACGGCATGGCCGGCACGCTCAACATGGCCGACCTCGCCGTGCGTCTGGCGGAGACGGGATCGAACGGCCTCACGACCGTGATCGCCGTGCTGTTCCTGGTCGCCTTCGGCATCAAGGCGGCGGCCTTCCCACTGTTTTTCTGGCTGCCCGCGTCCTATCACACGCCGCTGGTGGCGGTGTCGGCGCTGTTCGCGGGCCTGCTGACCAAGGTCGGCGTGTACGCGCTGTTCCGCTTCTTCACGCTCATCTTCACCCACGACGTCGCCTTCACGCATGAGGTACTGCTGTGGATCGCCGCCGCCACCATGCTCACGGGCGTGCTCGGCGCGGCGGCACAGTTCGAGTTCCGGCGCATCCTGTCCTTCCACATCGTGAGCCAGATCGGCTACATGATCATGGGGCTCGCGCTGTACACGCCGCTCGCCATCGTCGGCGGCGTGTTCTACATCGTCCACCACATCATCGTGAAGGCGAACCTGTTCCTCATCAGCGGCGTGGTCTACCGCCTGCGCGGCAGCTACGAACTCGCGCGCCTGGGCGGGCTCTACCGCAGTTCGCCCGGACTGGCCCTGCTGTTCCTGATCCCGGCGCTGTCGCTGGCCGGCATGCCGCCGCTGTCGGGCTTCTTCGCCAAGTTCATCCTGGTGCGCGCGGGCCTGGAGGCCGGCGCCTACACGGTGGTCGGCGTGGCGCTCGTGGTCGGCCTGCTGACGCTGTATTCGATGATCAAGATCTGGAACGAGGTGTTCTGGAAGGCGATGCCTGAAAACGACGGCGAACCGAACGACGACGTGATGAACGATGACAGGCCGGCCCAGCCCGCCGGCGGGCTGGCGCTGCTCTATCTGCCCGTGATCGGACTGGCCGCGCTCACCCTCGGCATCGGTCTCGGCGCGCAGCCGTTTCTCGAACTCGCCGAGCGCGCGGCCGCGCAATTGCTCGACCCCACGGGTTACATCCATGCCGTCCTTGGTGACGCAGCAGGCATCCGCCCATGATCGCCTTCACCTGGAACATCCTGCTCGCGCTGGTGTGGATGGCGCTGTCCGGACGCTTCACCGCCGACAACCTGGTGATCGGTTTCGTGCTCGGGTATGGCGTGCTCGCGCTCGCACTGCGCGATCGCCCGGAGGTCGCGGCCTACGTCGCCAAGGTGCCGCGCGTGATCGGACTGTTCGTGTACTTCAACTGGGAGCTGATCCGTTCCAACCTCAAGGTCGCCTACGACGTGCTGACGCCCACCCATCACATGCGGCCGGGCGTGATCGGCGTGCCGCTCGAAGCGCGCACCGACACCGAGATCACCGTGCTCGCCAACCTCGTGTCGCTCACGCCCGGCTCACTGAGCCTCGACGTCGCCGACGACCGGAAGACGCTCTATATCCACGTCATGTATCTGACCGACGAGGATGCCGTGCGTAGCGGCATCAAGGAAATGGAACGGCGGGTACTGGGAGTCCTGCGATGATTTTCGATGCCTTGATCTGGCTGTCCTTCGCTTTTCTCAGCGCCGCGCTGCTGCTTGCCTTCATCCGACTGGTGCGCGGCCCGAGCCTGCCCGACCGCGTGGTGGCGCTGGAACTGCTGGCCTCGCTGACCGTCGGCTTCATCGCCGCCTACACGATGGCCACCGGCCACACCGCCTTTCTCGACGTGGCGATGGTGCTTGCGCTCACCGCCTTCCTCGCCGCCATCGGCTTCGCGCGCCATCTGGAAAAACGCGGGGGACGCGAGCATGACTGAGAACCCGATCCAATGGGCCGCCGCGCTGTTGCTGCTGGTCGGCGCGATCTTCATGTTCATCGCCGCGCTCGGCGTGCTGCGCATGCCCGACCTGCTCACGCGCATGCACGCCACCACCAAGGCCGGCGTACTCGGTGCCGGCCTGATGCTCGCGGGCGTCGCATTGTTCTACTGGGAACTGGCCGTGACCGTGCGCGCCGCCGCCATCGTCGGCTTCACCATGCTCACCGCGCCGGTGGCCGCGCACGTCATCGGCCGCGCCGGCTATTTCACCGGCGTGCCGCTGTGGAAGGGTACGGTGCGGGACGAGCTCAAGGACCGTTACGGGCAGGATTCACCCAATGGCTCCGGCCGGGACGTTTAGCAGGCTGTTGAAAAACAGCCTGCCTGCTTCAGCGCGACGGAGGTACGACATCGCCCGGCAGTTCCATGCGCACGACGTAGGCCTGTGACGCGAACGGCACGGCCTGGGACGACGGGATGCGCGCATTGAGCAGGCTGCCGGAGACGGCGCGCACCTCGACCCGGTAGCCGTCCATGTGCTCGCGCAGCCGGGGCGTCACCGCTCCGTCGACCAGGATCAGCACGTCCAACGATTCCTCTCGACCGGCCTGATCAAGCAGCACCACGCGTTCGCGCAGAAAGCGATCCATCTTGGCCAGCGCCGTCTCGCGCAGGGCCTCGCGCCGCTGCTGGTCCTCCAGTTGTTCCGGCGTGGGCGCGGTGGCACAGGCGGCCAACAGTGCCGTGAGCAGCAGGATGATGATTGCGCGCATCGGTTGATCTCCCAGTGTCGGTGTGAGGTGTGAAGTGTGAGGCGTGGGAATCATGCCTCACGCGCCGCCAGCAGATCCTTCACGCTGCGCGTGCCGAGTGCGCCGCGCATCGCCGTGTCGGCATCGGCCAGCACGGCATGCACGCGACCGTCCGGGTCGGGCGGCTCGGCATCGATGTCGCCGCTGCCGCGTACCGCATCCAGACAGTCGAGCAGCGTGATGGTTTCCATGTCGCGTCCCGGCACCCAGCCCGGCGGGTCGCTGGCCGTCGCGGTGAGCAGTCCGCGCGCGGCGAGTGCGTCGATCACCCGTTCCACCGATTCGCCGGGCAGACCCATGTCCTGCGCCAGTTGATCGGCGGTCGGCGCCGGTTGGCCGGCGTGATAGTGCTCGCCGATGTCGCGCATCAGCGCCAGCGCCAGTCCGTCCTTGAGCCGGCCGCTCAGGCGCGAGCGGTTGCGCGGCACCAGCATGTATTGCGGATGCTGCACATAGAACGTGACGTTGGCACCGAGCAGCAGGATCAGCCAGCTCAGGTGCAGCCAGATGAGCAGCATGATCATGATCGCGAAGCCGGAATAGATGGCGGCGAAACGCGTGGTGGAGTCGACCGCGAGCGAGGCGAAGACGAAACCGGTGGTCTGCCACAGCAGGCCGGCCACCAGCGCGCCGACCAGCGCCGGCAGCGCACGCACGCGCGTATTGGGCACGAAGACGTAGATGAAGGCGAAGGCTCCGATGATCAGCAGATAGGGCACCAGCCGCCCGACCAGCGCCACCAGCGTGCCGAAGGGTTCGATCGCCAGCACCTGCTGCATCAGCGCGGTGCTCATCACCGAGGCGGTGACGCCCATCGCCGACACCACCAGCACCGGACCGATCAGGATCACCGACAGATAGCCCGAGAAGCGCTGCGCCAGATTGCGGTGACGGCGTACGCGCCAAGTGTAGTTGAACGCATCCTCGATCTTCTGCACCAGCGACACGGCGGTGTAGACGAGAAACACCAGACCGAGAAATCCGAGCACGCCGACGCGCATGTTGTCGACGAAACTGATGACGCGGAACACGATCTCCTCGGAGCGCTCGCCGAGCGGTTGCAGCAGGTTGTACAGGAAGGGTTCGACCTGATTGTGCACGCCGAAGGCCTTGAGCACCGAGAATGCCAGCGCCAGCAACGGCACCATCGACAACAGCGTGGTGTAGACCAGACTCATCGCACGCAGCGTGAGCTGGCCCTCGGCCAGATCGCGTCCGATGGCGAAAAGACCCCGCGCCAGCGCCAGCGGCCAGCGCCGCGAGGGCGGCATGTCCCCAAGGTCGCCCTCGAACACGAGACGACGAAGTCGCGCGAGCAGTTCCATGACCGTTACCCTCATCTTGCGCGCAGGGCGCGCGCGATCCCGAACAGGCTGATGCCGATCCAGAACAACTGGATGATCGCCGCCGACAGATTGAACGCATAGGCGAGCGAGAACAGGACCAGCGCGGCGCCGGTCAGGTTGCAGACGAGGTAGGACAGGTCGTGCGCCCGCCAGCGTCCGAGTTGCAGCAGGAAGTAGGCGGCGATCACCATCGCCACGCCGATGTTGCCGATGAAATCCGCTATCCCGTAGTGCATGCCGTCCGCGTCGCCGATCGTGTTGCCCGCAGCTTAGCAGAAACCCGCCGCGCTCAAGGCCGTACGGGCGCGGCGGACCGGGCGCGCAGATGCCCACGCAGCCAGATCGTCTCGCGGTGCATCAGTACGACGCCGAAGGCCGACAGGCCGGCCAGGGCGATCAGCGCCAGATTCGCCGGCAGCAGGAAACGCCACGCGACGTCCGGACCCGGCCCGACGATCACGAACAGGAACATCAGCAGAAACAGACCGAGACCGCGCGCACCGAGACCGATGCGGGTCGGCGCGTCGCGCTCCGGGCCAATGCGATGACTTGCGATGATCCACACCCCGCCCGCGAATTGCAGCGCGAGCGTGAACGCGAGACTGTTGAGCATGGTGCGGTCGGCCAGCAGCTCGGCGACGATGTCCACCCGTGCCTCGACCAGCGGTGCCAGGATCATCAACGTGGCGAAGCCGCCGAACAGGATGTCGATGCCGAGCGACAGCCGCGGCCGGTAACCGGCGGCATGGTTGTCGCTGATCTCGTCGCGCTCGTGCATCAGCGCGTCGACCACCACCCACACCATCCGGTCGCGATTGAAGGCGGCGGTTTCGCGCCGCACCGCCTGCGGAATCAGCCACAGTTTGAGGGCATCGACGAACGTGCCGAGCCAGATGCCGGCAAGCAGATAGACCAGCATCACGACCGGCGACCAGCCGAGCACGAACAGGCCCCACAGCGATACGCCGGCGACCAGCAGCAGTTCGGCCACCGCCCAGTACTGTTCCGCGAAGAAGGCCGGCGTGCGCCGCGCCAGCGCCGCCGGGGCATCGCGCTCGAAGGTCCGCAGGCGGGCCGCGTCCAGCGTCAGCGAGCGTGATCTTCTTGCCTTGCCCACATCCATCTCCTTTGGCCCTGGTCGAAATGTGGGAGCGGCTTCGCCGCGATCGGGGTTGGCACTTCGCCTCGTCGCGGCAGAGCCGCTCCCACAGGATCAGTCAGCCCGTCGACAACTTGAGCCCGACGATGCCGGCGACGATCAGCACCACGCTCACCAGCCGCAGGGCGGTCGCCGGCTCGCCGAACAGCAGCATGCCGGCGATCACGGTGCCGGCGGCGCCGATGCCGGTCCACACCGCGTAGGCGGTGCCGACCGGCAGCGTCTTCATCGCCAGCGCCAGCAGCCAGACGCTCACGATCATGCAGCCGATGGTGGCGGCGGACGGCCACGGACGCGTGAAACCGGCGGTGTATTTCAGTCCCACCGCCCAGCCGATCTCGAACAGACCGGCCAGAACCAGAAACAACCAGGACATGTCACGACTCCGAAACGGCGGGGTCGTCCCCGAACGACGGAACGGCCGCAGGGTCGTCCCCGCGGCCGCGAGGGCCTTCACACCATGCTCGACCCGAGATCGATCTCGGCCGGCGTGGTCACCGGCTGGCCGTTCTCGTCGCGCTCGATCTCGAACATGTCCTCCATGATCTCGATGAAGCGCTTGGCCTGCGGCGACAGATAGCGGCCCTGGCGCAGCACGATGCCATAACTGCGACGCGGGAAATACTGGTTGAGCGGAATGCGGGCGAGTTTTTCCTCGCCGGTCAGGCAGACGTCGGTGACGATCGAGATACCAAGCCCGAGTTCGACGTATTTCTTGATGATTTCCCAGCCGCCCGCCTCCAGCGACACGCGGTAACCGAGGTTGTGCTGGCGGAACACCAGATCGACGATGCGCCAGGTCGACAGATGGCGCGGCGGCAGGATCAGGCCGTAAGGGCTGATGTCCTCCAGCCGGATGTCCTCGCCCTTGTTGGCGAGCGGGTGGTCGAGCGGTGCGATGAGCGTCGGATTGTAGGTCACCACCGGGCGGTAGAGGATCTCGTCCGGCACCTCCAGCATCGAACCGACCGCGAAATCGACCTCGTCGCGGCGCAGCATGGCGAGGCCGTCGCGGCCGGTCACGTTGTGCAGCTTGAGCCGGATGTTCGGATACAGGCTCGCGAACTTCTTCACCGGCTCCGGCAGCACATAAAGGATGGTCGACTCGCCGGCCGCGATGTTCAGCTCGCCCGACTCCAGGCGCCCGAAACGCGCGGCGAAGGTCTCCTGGAGCTTGTCGATGCCCTCCACCAGCGGTTCGGACAGTTTGTAGAGCACATCACCTTCCGGCGTGAGCTTGATGTGCGGCCCGCGCCGCTCGAACAAGACCGTCCCAATTTCACGCTCAAGCGCTTGAATTTGCAGGGAAACAGTTGGCTGACTCAGGAACAGGGTCTCGGCCGCCTGCGACACGCTGCCGGTGCGGGCGACACGACAGAAGGCGCGTAACTGTTTGAGCCGGTTCTGTTTGTAGTAGAGGTGTTGGGACATGAGGGCTTTGTGTCTCTATTATGAATTTCAATATTAAGAATTGAAATAATTGAGGTGTCAAATACAAAAACGGTTCCTAGACTCTGACCCTACGTTGGATGGGGTCTTTTCCTACCATCCTGCTCGGAATTAACCGGTACGGGTGCGACGATGATCAGTTCCTACCTCAGCATCTTTCTCGCGGGCGGCTTCATGGCCGCACTCGGCATCGTCCTGGCGGGCGTGCTGGCCGTCGCCAACCGCCGTCTGTTCGTCTACGAGGACCCGCGCATCGACGAGGTCGAGGCCCTGCTGCCCAAGGCCAACTGCGGCGCCTGCGGCGTGCCGGGCTGCCGGCCGTTCGCCGAGGCGCTGGTCGCCGGCGAGGCCAATCCCGGCGCCTGCACCGTCTCGCCGCCGGATCAGAGCCGCATCATCGCCGATTTCCTCGGCGTGCAGGTCTCGGTGCAGGAAAAGCGCGTGGCGCGTCTCGCCTGTCATGGCGGCACCCACGTCGCCGCCACCCGCGCCCGCTACGAGGGCCTGAAATCCTGCCGTGCGGCCAGCCTGGTGTCGGGCGGCGGACGCGGCTGCGTCTGGGGCTGCCTGGGTCTCGGCGACTGCGAGGCCGTGTGCGACTTCGAGGCCATTCGCATGGACCGTTTCGGTCTGCCGCAGGTCAGCACCGACAAGTGTACCGCCTGCGGCGACTGCGTGGACATCTGCCCCAAGGATCTGTTCGAGATCCACCCGGTCGGCCATCAACTCTGGATCGCCTGCAAAAACATGGACGACCAGGACGAGGCCGAGGCGCATTGCGAAGTCGCCTGCACCGCCTGCGGCCGCTGCGAGATGGACGCGCCCGAAGGTCTGATCCGGATGGAGAACAACCTGGCCGTGATCGACTACGGCAAGAACGCGCTCGCCTCGCGGCTCGCGATCGAACGCTGCCCGACCGGCGCCATCGTCTGGTTCGAGAAGGACCGCGGCCCAACCAAGGGTGCCAAGGCGCGCCGGATCGTGCGTCAGGAACCGCTGCCGCGCATGGAACCGCTGCCGCGGGCGTGAGGCGTTTTTTTGCCATATGAGGTCACAGAGAAAAGAAGATTCATGTATCTCGCCGGGAACGCCGGGACGCAGGGAAAACCGAAAACGCAACATCGGAATCTTTGCTCCGCGTCCCAGCGTACTCAGCGAGAAATTTCGTTTTTTTCTTTCTCTGTGACCATCTTCAGTCTTTAGACATAAATAAATCCACCGGCCAAGCCGGGGCAGGAGTGAACGATGTTGTTCAAGCGTGACACCAAGCAGACCTTCAAGTACGTCGGCACGCGCACGGCGATGGACGGCAATACCGCCGTCATCATGTGCGAGCGCGAGGCCTCGGACGCCGCCGGCGCCTATCCGATCACGCCCTCGACGCAGATGGGCGAGTTCTGGGCCGAGGAGGTCTCGAAGGGTCACATCAACATCTCCGGCCGGCCGCTGATCTTCATCGAACCGGAATCCGAGCACGCCGCCGCCGCGGTCACCGCCGGCCTGTCGATGACCGGCCTGCGCGCGATCAACTTCTCGTCCGCGCAGGGCGTGGCCTTCATGCACGAGTCGCTGTACGCCGCGGCCGGCAAGCGTCTGCCCTACATCCTCAACATCGGCTGCCGCGCGATCACCAAGGCGGGCCTGAACGTCCACGCCTCGCACGACGACTACCACAGCGTCGACGACACCGGCTTCTTCCAGGTGCTCGGCAAGAACGCACAGGAGGCCTGCGACCTCAACATCATCGGCCACAAGATCGCCGAGCTGTCGCTCACGCCCGGCATCGTGGCGCAGGACGGCTTTCTCACCACGCACCTGATCGAGTCCATCAACCTGCCCGAGCGCGCGCTGATCGAGGAATACCTCGGCCGCCCGGACGACATGATCGACTCGCCGACGCCCGCGCAACGCCTGCTGTACGGCCCCAAGCGCCGCCGCATCCCGGCCATCTGGGACGTCGACAACCCGGTCACCTCCGGTTCCTCGCAGAACCAGGACGCCTACATGCAGCAGGTGGCCGCGCAGCGGCCGTATTTCTACGACCACGTGGTCGAGATCACCGAGCAGTGCATGGACGAATATCACCAGTTGACCGGCCGCCGCTACGGCCGCATCAACACCTATCGTGCCGACGACGCCGACTACCTGATCGTGGGCATGGGCAGCATGATCACCACCGCCGAGGCGGTCGCCGACTATCTGCGCGAGACGCGCAAACTCAAGGTCGGCGTGGTCGCGATCACCATGTTCCGCCCCTTCCCCGGCGACCTGCTGGGCGCGGTGCTCAAGGGCAAGAAGGGCGTTGCGGTGATGGAACGCACCGATCAGCCGCTGGCCGAGGATCTGCCGCTGATGCGCGAGACGCGCGCGGCGATCAGCAAGTGCATCGAGAACGGCCAGTACGAAAAGCAGGACAAGCCGTATCCGAAATACGCGCGCTACGCCAAGACCACCGACATCCCGCGCCTGTACTCCGGCGTCTACGGCCTTGGTTCGCGCGATCTCCAGCCCGAGGGCATCATCGGCGCGATCGAGAACATGCTGCCGGATGGCGGCCAGCGCCGTAACTTCTATCTCGGCGTCGATTTCGTACGCGATCAACTCGCGACGCCGAAGCAGGAGCTGTACATGCAGGAGCTGCTGGAGGCCTATCCGCGCATCGGCGAGTTGCAGGTCAAGGGCAGCGAGAATCCGGACCTGATGCCGAAGAACACCATCGCCGTGCGCTTCCATTCGGTCGGCGGCTGGGGCGCGATGACCACCGGCAAGAACCTCGCGATGACGCTGTTCGAGCTGCTCGACTACGACATCAAGGCCAATCCGAAGTACGGTTCGGAAAAGAAGGGCCAGCCGACCACCTATTATCTGGCCGCCGCGCCGGAGCCGATCCGCGTCAACGCCGACCTCAAGTTCGTCGACGTCGTGCTGTCGCCCGATCCGAACGTGTTCGACCATTCCAATCCGCTGTCCGGCCTCAAGCAGGGCGGCGTGTTCGTCATTCAGTCGAGTCTCGAATCGGCGGAGGCGGTGTGGCGTTCCTTCCCGCTGTCGGCGCGCCGCTACATCGTCGACAAGCAGATCCGCGTGTTCTATCTCGATGCGTTCAGGATCGCGCGTGACGAGGCCTCGAATCCGGAACTCCAGTTCCGCATGCAAGGCATCGCCTTCCAGGGCGCGTTCTTCGCCGCCTCGCCGGTGATGAAACAGAAGGAACTCGACGAACCGGCGCTGTTCCGCGCCATCGAGGATCAGCTCCAGTCCAAGTTCGGCGGCAAGGGCGCGCGCGTGGTGGAGGACAACCTGCGCGTCGTGCGGCGCGGTTTCTCGGAACTGACCGAGATCACCGACAAGCCGCTCGACAGCCATGCCATCATCCAGGCGCCGGTGAAGAAGGATGCCGACCTGCCGGTCATGCTCAAGCGCCTGCCGTCGAGCCTGATGCCGGCCTCCGACGTGCATCGCTTCTGGGAGCAGACCGGCAGCTTCTACGTCTCCGGTCAGGGCAACGACAATCTGGTCGATCCGTTCATCGGCCTGTCGCTGATCCCGGCCTCGACCGGCGTGTTCCGCGACATGACGCAGATCCGCTTCGACTATCCGGAATGGCTGCCCGAGAAGTGCACGGCCTGCGGCGACTGCTATACCGTCTGCCCCGACAGCGCGATTCCGGGTCTGGTCAACACGGTGTCCGAGGTGTTCGACAGCGCGATCCGGCGCATCGAGACCGGCGGCCGTCCGACCCGCTTCCTGCGCCGCGCCGTGCGCGATGCAGAAAAACGCCTGCGCAGCTACGTCGAGGCGGCCGGCGACGGCTGCGACATGCCGGCGCTGATCGAATCCGCACTCGATCGCACGTTGCAGGAGAGCGCCCTGACCGAGCAGGAAAACCTCAAGCTGGCCGAAGAGATGGGCTGGCTCAAGGACACGCTGGGCGGCTTCAAGTTCGCCATCACCAAGCCCTACTACAGCGCGCTCGAGAAACGCGCCAAGGGCAGCGGCGGCCTGTTTTCGATCACCGTCAATCCCTATACCTGCAAGGGCTGCATGGCCTGCGTCACCGTCTGCAACGACGAAGCCCTGGTGGCCGCCAGACAGACGCCGGAGGCGGTCGAACGGCTGCGCCGCGACTGGCAGTTCTGGCTCGACCTGCCGACGACGAAACCGGATTACATTCGCATCGACGATCTCGACGAACGCATCGGCGCGCTCGAAACCCTGCTGCTCGACAAGCGCGCCTACGGTTCGATGAACTGCGGCGACGGCGCCTGCCTGGGCTGCGGCGAGAAGACCGTCATCCACCTGTTCACGGCCGCCGTCACGGCGCTCATGCAGCCGCGCATCAAGCGCCATCTGGCACAGGTCGACGAACTGATCGCGGGCCTCGAAAAACATATCCGCCTCAGGCTGGCCGAGACCATGGACCTGTCCGACGTGAGCGCCGTGACCAAGGTCGTCGCCGAACACACGGCGAAGAACCTGACGCTGGCGCGTCTCTCGGAAGGTCTGGAGGAAGGCAAGGCCGGCCAGCCGGTCGATCCCGAGTGGCTGAAGTGGGCCACCGGCCTGCTGTCGAAGCTGCGTGACCTCAAGTGGCGCTACAGCGAGGGCGTGACCGGTCAGGGCCGTTCCGACATGGGCATCGTCAACGCCACCGGCTGTACCTCCGTGTGGGGTTCGACCTTCCCCTACAACCCCTACCCGTTCCCGTGGACCAGCCATCTGTTCCAGGATTCGCCGTCGATGGCGATGGGCCTGTTCGAAGGCCACATGGCGAAGATGGCCGAGGGCTTCAAGGCCGTGCGCATGGCGGAACTCGAACTCAAGGGCGAGTACAACCCGGCCACCCACGACGACTTCTTCACGCGCTTCAACTGGAAGCAGTTCAGCGACGAGGAATTCCTGCTCTGCCCGCCGGTCGTGAGCGTGGGCGGTGACGGCGCGATGTACGACATCGGCTTCCAGAACCTGTCGCGCGCGCTGATGTCCGGCATGCCGATCAAGGTGCTGGTGCTGGACACCCAGGTCTATTCCAACACCGGCGGCCAGGCCTGCACCTCGGGCTTCATCAGCCAGGTGTCCGACATGGCGCCCTACGGCAAGGCATGGAAGGGCAAGGAAGAGATCCGCAAGGAGATGAGCCTGATCGCGATGGCGCATCGCACGACCTACGTCATGCAGGGCGCGATCTCCAACGTCACGCATCTGCTCGAAAGCTACATCGAGGGCCTGAACAGCCGCCGTCCGGCGCTGTTCAACGTCTATGCCGTGTGCCAGCCCGAGCACGGCGTCGGCGACGACGCAAGCTTCGACCAGAGCAAGCTCGCGGTCGAGTCGCGCGCCTATCCGCTGTTCCGCTACAACCCGGACCTCGGCGAGACCTTCCGCGAGTGCTGCGACATCGAAGGCAATCCGTCGATCGACGCCGACTGGCCGACCTACACGCTGAACTACGTGGACGACGCCGGCAAGGAACAGTCGATGCAACTGCCGATGACCTTCGCCGACTTCGCACTCACCGAGGGCCGTTTCCGCAAGCACTTCAAGAAGGCGCCGCCGGAGACCTGGAACGCCGACATGCTGCCGCTGCACGAATTCCTCGAACTGTCCGAGGACGAGCGCGAGGGCCGCTTCCCGTTCCTGTGGACGGTGGATCGCAAGAACCGTCTCGGCCGCGTACTGGTGGCCGCGGAGCTGGTGCGCTCGGCCGAGGAACGGCGTGCCTTCTGGCGCCAGCTCAAGGGCATCGTCGGTCTCGATCAGGTGGTGAACGTCGAGGCGGTGGCCGAACAGGCGCGACTGGAGATGGCGCAGAAACTCACGAGTTCGCTGCTGGCGCTCGCCACCGGCGGCGCAGGCAACCTGACGCAGGCGCTGACCGCGCCGGGCGCCGTCATACCGGCCGGCGGCAACGGCGGTGCGGTGGCGGCGGGCGCGGCCGACTACGATCCGGTGTGGGTGGAAACACCCGAGTGTACGGCCTGCGACGAGTGCATCGAGATCGCGCCCAACGTGTTCGCCTACAACGCGGACAAGAAGGTCGAGATCGTCAATCCGCGCGGCGCGCCGTTCAAGGACATCGTCAAGGCGGCCGAGAAATGCACCGCCATGTGCATCCACCCCGGCACGCCCTACAACCCGAGCGAATCTGGCCTCGACAAGCTGGTCGCACGGGCGGCGAAGTTCAACTGATGGCGTGAGGTGTGAGGTGTCAGGAGTGAAGTCTTGACGCCTCACGCCTCACACCTGACGCCTCACACCTGACGAACAACCCATGGGCCTTCTAGCCTTCATACGTGGTCGCAGCTTCGCGCACGGCGTTCATCCGCCGGAGCTGAAGGATGCGACGCGCGACCAGCCGATCCGGCGCCTGCCGTTTGCGCCGCGCTGTGTCGTGCCGCTGTCGCAGCACCTCGGCAAGCCGGCCGTGCCGCTGGTCGCCAAGGGCCAGGAGGTGGTGCGCGGTGAGCCGATCGCACGTGCCGACG
>JAQVJI010000227.1 GCA_028695255.1 Chromatiales bacterium
TCTGATGATTCGAAGCTGCGCATTATACAGGGCGGCATCCGATGCCTGCCGCGGCGCGGTGGCGCGGCTTATACTGGCGCGCAACACATTTCGAGCCGGAGACGAGCATGAACATTCAAGAATTTCGCGTGGAACGGGACAGCATGGGCGAGGTCCGGGTCCCGGTCGACGCGCTCTATGGCGCGCAGACCCAGCGCGCGGTCGACAACTTTCCGGTCAGCGGCCTGCGCATGCCGCGGGCGCTGATCCGCGCACTGGGCCTGATCAAGGCCGCGGCGGCGGAGGTGAACCGCGACCTCGGCCTGCTCGACGCGGGCGTCGCCGAGGCGATCGCGAGCGCCGCGCAGGAAGTCGCCGACGGCACGCATGACGTGCATTTTCCGATCGACGTATTCCAGACCGGCTCGGGCACCAGCACCAACATGAACGCCAACGAGGTGATCGCACGCCTGGCCTGGGACCGGCTCGGCCATCCGGTGCACCCGAACGATCACGTCAATCTCGGCCAGAGTTCCAACGACGTCATTCCGACCGCCATCCATCTCGGTGCCGCGCTCGAAGTGGAGGAACGCCTGCTGCCGGCGCTCGGTCATCTGGCCGACACGCTGGCGCGCCGCCGCACCGAACTCGCCGGCATCACCAAGACCGGCCGCACGCATCTCATGGACGCGATGCCCGTGCGCATGGAACAGGAGATCGGCGGCTGGGAGAGTCAGGTGCGCAACGGCATGGAGCGCGTGATGGCCTGCCGTCCGAGACTGCACCGGCTGGCGCTGGGCGGCACGGCGGTCGGTACCGGCATCAACGCCCATCCCGAATTCGCCGCGCGCATCGCGCGTGCGCTGTCCACGCGCTTCAGTCTCGACTTCGTGCCGAACCCGAACTTCTTCGAGGGCCTGTCGTCGCAGGACGCGGCGGTGGAACTGTCCGGGCAGTTGAAGACCGTCGCGGTGTCGCTCATGAAGATCGCCAACGACCTGCGCTGGATGAACTCGGGCCCGCTCGCCGGTCTCTCGGAGATCAGTCTGCCGTCGTTGCAGCCCGGTTCGAGCATCATGCCCGGCAAGGTCAACCCGGTGATTCCGGAGGCCGTGATGATGGTCGCCGCGCAGGTGATGGGCAACGACGTCACTATCGGCGTCGCCGGCCAGTCCGGCAACTTCCAGCTCAACGTCATGCTGCCCGTGGTCGCGCGCAATCTCATGGAAAGCCTGCACCTGCTCGCCAACGCCGCCGGCATCCTGGCCGACAAGGCCGTGGCCGGTTTCACGGTCAACGAGGAGCGCCTGCACGCCGCGTTGGCGGTGAACCCCATCCTCGTCACCGCGCTCAATCCGCTCATCGGCTACGAAAAGGGCGCCGCCATCGCCAAGAAGGCCTATGCCGAACGCCGCCCGGTGCTGGAAGTGGCGAAGGAAATGACCGACCTGCCGGAAGAGAAACTGCGCGAGGTGCTCGACCCCGAGCGGCTGACGCATGGCGGGGTGTAGCGGGGCAGGCAGTCGATTGCGTGGGTTTCGTTCCTCGACCCACCCTACGCCTGCTGGACCACGCGGGGATATATGAACTCAGTACGCGTAGGGTGGGCAAAGCGAAGCGTGCCCACGCGGGCGTCGAATGTTGCCGACGGCGTGGGTTTCGTTCCTCAACTCACCCTACGTCTATTGCCGATGGGCAGGACAGACTTTTTTAGAAAAGCAGCTTGAGCAGCAGGCTGGCGGCGCTCTGCTCGCTGTCGAAGGTCTTGCTGCTGCGGATGCCGTATTTGTTCTTCCAGTAGCTGTATTCGATGCCGGCGTACAGGCGCCTGTCGCCCCAGGCCATGGCCTTGCCGAGGTCGTACTTGAGCTGCGGATTGAAATGCAGGTTGCGCTCGTAGCCGCCATCGCTGGTGACGTTCCAGTCCATGAAACCGTCGAACAGGATATCGGATCTGCCGAGCGGCAGGGTCATCGCCCACACGGGCGTGATCTGGATGGTGCGTCCGTCGCGGCCGTCCTGCGGTATCCGCCGGTAGACGTTGAGCTGGAAGTAATCGAAGCCGGGCAGGGCGAGGTCGAAGCCCGGTCCGAGCAGCAGGGTTTCCACCTCGCCGTCGCCGAACTCGTAGGTCGCCGCCAGCAGCACGTCGGTCACCGGCCCGGCCGCGATCTCGCGGCCGAACAGCTTGCCGAGACTGAGGCGCGGGCTGATCTCGCCGTAGTAGGTATTCTCGTCGCCGGCTGCGTTCTTCTCGCCGTCGAAGCGCGTGAGGTCGACGAACAGAAACAGGTCACCGACGTTCCAGCCGCTCGCGTGTTCGAAGGTCAGCGTCTGCTGCCGTGCAGGATCGACCGCGTAATCCCCGCCGTGCAGCAGGCTGAAGCTGTTGGTTTGCCACAGCAGCGCACCATCGGCCCAGGCCGGCGGCAGCGTGAGCAAGGCCGCGAGCAGGAGGCCGGCAAGGACGGTACGGGCGGTCGGTGATCGCATCGGATGGCCTTGGATGAGCGTGTCGGCGCAGTGTATCCGAAACGCCTCGAAACGTGATGGGCATCAGGTATGGTGCTAGAATGCGTACCGCATTTGTCGACGGGTCGTTCCCGCATTCCTTCCCAATAACCGAGATTGATGGTCGGACATGGCAACCTGGGGATTCGGCCTGCGGGCCAAATCGATGCTGGCATTGGTGCTGGCCTGCCTGCTGGCGCTGTTGCCGGCGGGCGTGATCGGCTGGCAGGTCCTGGAGGGCGTGCGCGCGCACTTCGGCGAGGCCTATGCCCGCAACTTCACCCAGCTCAACCGTCAGAACATCCTCGCTCCGGTCTCGCGCGATCTGGCACTGTCGCTGCGCTTGGCGGATTCGGTGCTGTCCCGGCAATGGCTTTTGGACGAAGACGACGCCGACAAGCGTTCGCTGTTCTTTCGCGAGGCCGAGGGTTACCGGCGGGATTTCCGCGACCGCAATTACTTCCTGATCAGCGCCATCAGCCGCAACTACTACCTGAATGACGACGAAAAGCCCTACAGCGAACAGCCGCGCTATACGCTGAGTCCCGATGCACCGGCCGACGGCTGGTTCTTCAACGTCATGGCGGAGACCCGGGACTACAACATCAACGTGAATCCGGATCTCCAGCTCGGCGTCACGCGGGTGTGGCTCAACGTCATCGTCCGCGACGGTGAGCGCAAGATCGGTCTGGCCGGCACCGGGCTCGACCTGAGCGAATTCCTCAAGCAATTCATCGCCACCGGCGAGCCGGGCGTGACGCCGATGATCCTCGACGCCGCAGGGGCCATCCAGGCGCACCCCGACAATCGCCTGATTGCCTTCGGGGCCACGGCCGGCGTGGCGGCGGAAAGCCACACACTGGCCGCGCTACTGCCGGCCGACGGGCAGGCTGCGGCGCTGGCCGCGGCGATGGCACAGGCGGTCGATGCGCCCGGCAACGTCGAAACGCTGTGGGTGACGCTCGATGGTCGCGAACAACTGCTGGCGCTCTCCTATGTGCCGGAACTGCGCTGGCACGTGGTCACCGCCGTCGATCTGCGCGCGGCGCAGGTGCTGGAGGGGACGTGGCTCACGGCCGCGATCATCGCGCTGGTGTTGTTGCTCGGGATTCTGCTGGCCGCCTTCGGCTATGCGGTGGAAAAGCTGGTATTGCGACCGCTGCGCAAGCTCCAGCAGTCGGCAACGGCGATGGCCGGGGGCAA
>JAQVJI010000004.1 GCA_028695255.1 Chromatiales bacterium
AAAACGCTCGATCATCGGCTTGCCCCGGAACGATCCGCCATGCTGAGGCACGATCCATTCCACGTCCAGTCGGCGCACCATCTGCACCCACAGACGGCACACCTTGTTGTTGCTCATGTAGCGGCGATGGAACGCCTCCATATGCCCGGACACCAGGTGGCGATCGAAATCCTCCACCGGCAGCCCTGCCTCATGGCCATCCATCAGGGAAGCGCCGACATCACCCGAAAACAGGATCTTGCTGACCGGATCATAAACCTGGAAATTGCCTACCGTGTGCAGAAAGTGCGCGGGAATCAGCTTGAGCTGCATCTGCCCGAGATCCAGATCCATGCCGCGCGGCGGGATTGCGATCATCCGGCCCTCAGTGACGCCGCGTATGCAGAAATGGGGGATGAATCGCACCCACTCCTGGGCGATGACGATCTTGGCGTCCGTGATCAGCAGCCAGCCGTTCGCCGACGCGACGATGTCGGGATCCTGGTGTGAGGCAAAGACGTAACGGGTTCGTGCCGGCTGAACGTAGTCGGCCATTTCGGCCAGCAGATGTTTGTAGGTCAGGTTGCCGCCCGGGTCGAGCAGCATACCCTCGCCGCTATCGACGATCAGGAACTGGTTCGCCTGAATCCCCTCGCCCTGAACGAGTTCGGTAAAGGCGACGCACTTGTGTGTCCCATTGTCGAACAGTTCCAACGCCATCCATTGTCTCCCCGGCAAGAAATGCGAATGCCGCAGGACGGCCCCACGGACGCTATCCCACCCGCCGAAATGCCGACCACACGACAGTCATCGAACTATAACAAAACAAACCGGCATCGGCGTGGACCACCGGCGCAACCGATCGACCCGAACAATGAGGCATCTGGCCGGGCGACCAATATTTGGAAGAACTTATATCAGAATGCCGCAAGCCCGCCTATTCCGCGGGATCACAATTCCGACATATTAGAGAGGGAAGGGGAGGCAGGCCGTCTGCGCCGACGGCGATTACCGGCAAATGAAGATGGTGGGTCGTGTAGGATTCGAACCTACGACCAACGGATTAAAAGTCCGCTGCTCTACCAGCTGAGCTAACGACCCGACAGATGGTACCTGGCGAGAGAGCCTTGCCGTTTCAGGCGGCCGGGGATCGGCGAAGGCGGTATCTTACCCTCCTCGACGATGATCGCAAGCCATCGCGGTATCGGAGCATATGCCGGCGGTGCGGACCACCGTCGGCATCCACCCGATCAGACGGCGTCCAGTTTGCGCAGGCTGGATGGCAGGAGCTTGAGATCCACGAGACCGGTCACGAGCGCCTTGAAGAACGTGGCCTCGTCCTCGTACACCATCTTGTAGAGCTGGACCTTCATCGTCAGAGCCGCACCCAGAATGATCGCAAACAGGGTCAGAAACCCGCCCATCGCGAGCGTCGAGACCCCGGTAATGCCCTGACCGATGGTGCAGCCCATCGACAACACGCCGCCGAAGCCCATCAGAATCGCGCCGACGAAGTGGTTGACGAAGTCGCGCCCGGAGGCAAAGAACTCGAACCGGAAACCACGGCTCACCAGGGCCCAGAACAGCGAGCCCAGGATCACGCCAACCACCGCCATGACGCCGAAGGTCAGCATCGCCGACTGGAAGCCGGTGGCAGCAAAACCGAGCGTCTGCCCCATCGGGTTGATGAAGGTGAACGACTGCGCCGCCAGCGGACGGCTGTCGGCCGGCTTGCCCTCCGCCCCGTCGGTCAGAAAGTCCCATTCCTGCACGAAGCCCTGAAGCGAGTAGTGCTGACCATCGGCTTCGATACCCACGCTGCTGGTGAAGTACCAGGCCGCCACGACGACGATCCCGATCACCAGTCCGCCCAGGACGTTGTCGAAATTCCTGCGGAAATCGGCCGACTTGAAGATCAGGAACAGCAGCACCGCGGCAAGGATCAAACCGATCACCAGACGCGCGGTCACTGCATTCTCGCTGCCGGCGATCACGGCGCCCAGATCCTGCGGCTTGCCGAGGTTGACCGCCAACGGGTTGGTCCAGCCGTAGAACAGGACCGTGTAGAGCGTCTTGTCGGAGCCGGGAAATGGATTGACCATGAAATACGCGATCAGACCGATGATCGCGAACACCATGATGGACTTGATGTTGCCGCCGCCGATGCGTATCAGCGTCTTGTTGCCACAGCCGCTCGCCAGCGTCATGCCGATGCCGAACATCAGACCGCCGAACAAATGCTCGAACCAGGCAAACTGGTTCATGCGGTAGGGCGGGAACGACGCGCCCGCATTCACCAATCCCGCGGACTCCAGGATCACCACGCCGAGAATGGCCACCGAGATGGCCAGGAACCAAGCGCGCATACGACCCAAGTCGCCCATGTTGACCCAGTCGGAGACCGCACCCATGGTGCAGAAATTGGTCTTGTTCGCCACTGCGCCCAAAATGAAGGCCAGCGCGAACGTGGACCACAGAAAGACCGACTGCGCGGCCGGAAAACTTTCGAACAGCATTGGGATTCCTCCACCTACCTACCGTTACACCCTGTGATTATTGTGATCAGGCCGCGATTGCCTTGCGCGCCTTGACATGCCCCCCCGAACCCCACGCGACACTCGCCGCAAAACAAGGCATTCAAGAGAGTTTCGAATTATAACGGCGCTTTCGACCGAGTGTCATCGTCAGTCATTCCGTGCCGTGGGGCGGCGATTTGCGATAGCGCGTCGGGTCGTCGACGCCGGCATCGGCGAATCCCTTCGCTCGCAACCGGCAGGCATCGCAGGTGCCACAGGCACGCCCCGCCGCGTCGGCGTTGTAACAGGATACGGTGAGGCCGTAGTCGAGACCGAGCCGCAGACCAACCTGGACGATCTCGGCCTTGCTGAGATGAATCAATGGTGTGTGCAGATGCAGCCGTCTGCCCTCCACCGCCGCCTTGGTGGCGAGATTCGCCATGCGTTCGAAGGACTCGATGAATTCGGGGCGGCAGTCGGGGTAGCCCGAGTAGTCGACGGCATTGACGCCGATGAAGATGTCCTGCGACGGCAGCACCTCGGCCCAGGCGAGCGCCATCGCGAGAAACACCGTATTGCGGGCGGGGACATAGGTCGCCGGGATGCCCGCGCTCGGCTGGTCCGGCACGGCGATCGAGGTATCGGTCAGGGCCGAACCACCGAACAGCCCCAGATCGAGATCCATGACCCGGTGATCGTCCACGCCGAGCGCCTCGACCAGTGCGGCCGCGGCCGTCAGCTCCGCCGCATGGCGTTGCCCGTAGCGGAAACTCAGTGCATGACAGACGAACCCTTGCTCGCAGGCGAGCGCCAGCGTGGTGGCGGAATCCATGCCGCCCGACAGAAGGACGATGGCGTGCTGTGCCATGGCTGCTCAATGACCGGGGGCATCGCCCCAAAGGTATTTGTGAAGCTGTATCTGGAAACGCACCGGCAGTCGGTCGGCCACCACCCAATCGGCGAGTTCAGTGGCGTTCAAGCGCCCATGGCAAGGCGAGAACAGGACCTCGCAACGTTCCGCCAACGCATGTTCGTTGAGCCGATCGCGCGCCCATTCGTAGTCCGCGCGATCGCAGAGCACGAACTTGACCTGATCGCGCGGACCGAGCAACGCCAGATTCTCGTAACGATTGCGCGCACTCTCGCCCGAAGCCGGCGTCTTCAGGTCCATGATCTTTTCGACGCGCGGATCGACGTCGGCCACGTCCACCGCGCCGCTGGTTTCGAGCGATACCTGAAGGCCGGCATCGCAAAGCCGGCGCAGCAGCTCGACGCAACCCCGCTGCGCCAGCGGCTCTCCGCCGGTGACGCAGACGTGCCGAACCCCGTACGCCGCCACGGCGTCCAGTACGGATTCGATCGACATCCATTCACCGCCGCTGAACGCATAGGCTGTATCGCAATAGCCGCAGCGCAGCGGACAGCCGGTAAGACGCACGAAGACGGTCGGGATGCCGGAACTGCGGGCCTCGCCCTGCAACGACAGGAATATCTCGGTAATGCGCAGGCGGGTATCGCTCATCGGAACAGGCGGTCCGTTCAGACATCGCCTGAACGGACCGTGCAGCGGGCGCTCAGCGCCCCTCCTCGCTCATGCGCTTGAGACGCTGGTCGGCGAGACGGGCGACCGACGAATTGGGGAAGCGGGTACGCACGTCGTTCAGCGTACGCCGAGCCTGATCCCATTCCTGCAACTCGTAGTGGGTGAAACCCAGCTTCAGCAGGGCATCCGGCGCCTTGGTGCTGTCGGCGAACTGGTCCATCACCTTGCGGAACTCGGTCAGCGCGGTACGGTAATCACGCCGGACGTAGTAGGCCTCGCCCAGCCAATATTGCGCGTTCGCCGCATAGCGGCTCTGCGGATAATCCTTCAGGAACTTCTCGAACGCCGTCGCCGCCCCGTCGTACTGGCCATCGGTCAGCAGACCGAAGGCCCGCCGATAGGCATCGCGCTCCTCCTGCGTCACCACGGGCTGTGCCGCCGGCGGTGCCGTCACAGCCGCAATCGGCTGCGGCTGCGAGGGCGCCGCAGGTTGCGCGACCGGCGGCGGCGTCTCCACCGCGGTCGCCGGCACGCCCTCCACCTCCAACTGCTGGAGGCGGCGGTCGAGGTCCAGATACATGTCCCGCTGACGGCTGACCAGATTGCGCAGGTCGTGCCGGTTGGATTCGGCATCACCGCGCAGCAGACGCACTTCCTCGTGCAGATCCTCCAGCCGCTGGAGCATCTCGATCAGCGCCTTGTTGTCGAGCGTCCGCTCCATGCGGTCGAGGCGCTGCTCGATGAGCATGAGTCGCTCGTCGGTGGAACCTGCGGTCTGCGCCTGGGCCGCGCCGGCCGCAGCGATGGCCAGCACGAGCAGGAAGGCGGCGGGACGGCGCTGCATCAGTTGCGACCCTCGTAGACGATCTCGACGCGGCGGTTCAGGCGCCAAGCCTCTTCATGACTACCGAGCACGGCCGGCAGTTCCTCGCCGAAGCTCACCACTTCCATCTGCGCCGGCCCTACGCCATGCAGCTGCAGCATGCGGCGCACGGCCTGAGCACGCCGATCGCCCAGACCGATGTTGTACTCGCGCGTACCGCGCTCATCCGTGTGGCCCTCCAGGCGTGCGCGCAAATGCGGGTTGGCCGCCAGATACTGGCCGTGCGCCTCCACCACCGGGACGGATTCGGCCGGTACGCTGTAGCTGTCAAAGGCAAAGTAGATCACGCGACGGGACAGCGGATTGGCAGGATCGTTGAACGGATCGTCGCCCATGCCACCCGGAAGGGGTTCCGCATGCAGCGGGCTGCCGTCGGGCCCAAGCGGAATGACGTCCGGTGCACCGGGATCGCCCGGCATCCGGCCATCGGCCCCGACGCCCGCGCCATCCGCCGCACCAGGGTCCGTACCCGCACCCGACATCGCGGACGGGTCACCAGCGGCCTCATCGGCCGGCTTTTTGGTGCTCGCCGCACAGCCGGCCAGCAGCAACGCACCGACGACCAGCACCCCGATCAATTTGATCCGATTCATCTTCCCCCCCTGGAGCTTGGCAAATCAACTTGCGAATGGGTGAGTGAGTTAAAACCTCAAATCATGAACGCCGACCAATTTAGCCGTTTGGCAGGCCGTTGAAAGACAGTCTGCCAAGGCGAGGCACGGATGCCTCGCTCGCGAATCAAACACGCAAGTGTTTGATTCGTCGCAGCCGCGCACGAACATGCGCCGGGCGCGGCGCGTTGAAAAAGGGCAGGATAGCCCTTTTTCAACATCCTGTTAATTCAAAAAAGGCGACCACGCCGGCTCCCGCACCTCGGCGTCCTGCAGAATCAGCTCCTGCCGCACGCGGCCGTCCTCGCTGACGGCCGCCAGCACGCCGCGCCCCCGGTCGTCGGTGGCGTAGAGAATCATACTGCCGTTAGGCGCGAAGCTCGGCGACTCGTCCAGCCGGCCCTCGGTCAGGACGCGGAAGTTGCCGTTATGCAGATTCAGCGTGGCGATACGGTAACGACCGCCGCCGCCATGCACCATCGCCAGCGTCTTGCCGTCCGGCGACACGCTCACCGCCGCGTTGTAATTACCCTCGAAGGTCAGGCGACGCGCGCGATAATCCTGACCGTCCAGACCGACCTGATAGATCTGCGGCGAACCGGCCCGATCGGACGTGAACACCAGCGATCTGCCATCCGGCATCCAGCGCGCCTCGGTATCGATCGCATTGGTGTTGGTGATCTGGATCAGTCGCTGCGACGGCAGATCGTAGACGTAGATGTTCGGTGCGCCATCCTTCGACAGCGTCATCGCGATCTTGCTGCCGTCCGGCGACCAGGCCGGTGCACCGTTGATGCCGGGGAACGCCGCGATCCGCTGGCGCTCACCGCCGTCGATGTTCTGCACCCAGATCGCCGGCCGGCGCCCCTCGAAGGAGACGTACGCCAGGCGGCGCCCGTCCGGCGACCACATGGGCGACATGATCGGCTGGCCGGAACGGAAGATGGTGCGGGGGTTGTAGCCATCGGCATCCGCCACCTGGAGCATGTACTGACTGCGCACACTCCCGCCCTGCTGGCTGCGCTGGGCGCTGACGAAGGCGACACGGGTATTGAAGGCGCCGCGCTTGCCGGTCAGGCGTTCGAAGATCAGGTCGCTGACGTGATGGGCCGCCTGGCGCAGGGTACGCGCCTCGGCCGGGATGCTGTAACCCATCAGCTGCTCGCCGCTGATGGTATCGAAGAGCTGAAACTGAACGTTGTAGCGTCCGCCGCTGGCCGGGATGAGCTGGCCGATGGCCACGTAGTCGACGCGCTGCTGGCGCCATTTGCGGACGTCGAGTTCGGCGGCACGCGTCGGCCGTTCGGGCATGCGCGCCACCGGCAAGGGTGAGATGAGACCGCTGCGGTGCAGATCGGCCGACACCACGGCAGCGACGTCGAGCGGCGAGGTACCGACCTGTGCCGGCCAGCCGAAGGGCACGATGGCGACCGGCAGCGCACCCTCGACGCCCTGGGTGATGCGGATTTCCAGTGCGGCCTGTGCCGGCACGGCCAGACACAGGAGCCACAGCAGCAAGTATTTCAACGGCGTGTATCGATCCATGTTGTGCTCATTGTTGCGGCTCGAAAGTGAACCGTATCAGTGGATTGAACACTTCCGGGACGGGCGGTCTGGGCAGCGGATCGGAATTCAGCACCGCGGCCCGCACCGACCGGCAGAACACCTCGTCCCCCGTACACATTTCTATCGTCACGTCGACGACCGTGCCATTGGGCGGCAATTGTCGCACCAACACGATGGCCTTGTCGCCCGGACGATAACCCGGTGGCTTGAGCCAGTTGCGCTCGACCTTGGCCCGGATCGCATTCTCGTAACCCTCTTGCAGCCGCCTCAGCTCACGCGCGCGCCGATCGGCCTCGGCCTTCTGACGCGCCTCCTCCTCGGCGCGCCGCTTTTCTTCCTCCTGACGGCGTTTTTCCTCTTCCTGCCGCTTGCGCTCCTCCTCGGCCTTGCGCTCGGCCTCCAGCCGCTTGCGCTCCTCTTCCTCCTTGCGCTTCCTTTCTTCCTCGGCCTTACGCTTCTTTTCCTCTTCGGCCTTGCGCAGCTCTTCCTGGCGTTTCTTCTCCTCCTCCGCCTTGCGCTTTTTTTCTTCCTCGGCCTTGCGCTGTTCTTCCTGGCGCCTGCGCTCCTGTTCGGCCTTCTGTTTCTTCTCCTCTTCCGCCTTGCGCTTGCGTTCCTCCTCGGCCTTGCGCTCGGATTCCTGACGCTTTTTCTCTTCCTCCAGCCGCTGCTTCTCCTCGGCCAGCCGCTGTTTTTCCTCCTCGACGGCCTTGCGTTCCTGCTCCAGGCGCTGACGCTCTTCATCCTGACGGCGCTGTTCCTCCTGGCGCTGCTGTTCCTCCGCCGCCTTGCGTTCTTCCTCCTGCCGCAGTCGTTCCTCTTCCTGGCGGCGGATTTCGTCCTGCCGGCGCTGTTCCGCCTCGACGCGTTCCCGCTCGGCCTGCTCTCGCGCCGCCGCTTCCTGGCGACGCAGTTCCTCCACACGCCGTTGTTCGGCGGCCTCCGCCTCGGCGCGCCGGCGTTCCGCCGCCTCGCGCTCGGCCTGCATGCCGGTGAGCGCATCGAGATCGATGACCACCGCATCGATGACCTCGGCCTGCACCGGCTGCGGCTTGAGCGGCGGTATGAAACGCAGATTCACCGCCACGGCGGCGAACAGCGCCGCATGCAGGAACACCGCGGCCAGCAACACCAGAGGACGTTTGAGTATCTCCGCCCACATGCCGGTCAGCGCGGGAGGCGCCTGGTCTCCGGCGCGGGCTGGGTGATCAGCCCGACCTTGGCGGCGCCGGCGGCCTGCACCACGACCATCGCATCGACCACGCGACCGTAGTCCACGTTGCGGTCACCGCGTACGTAGACCTGATCGCCTTCGCGCCCGGCCAGCAGTACCCCGACCTGTTCTCCCAGCGTTTCGCGATCCAACGGCATGTTGGCCTGCGCACCCTGATTGAGCGTGAGTTCGCCCTCGCGCCCGACGGTGACGATGATCGGATCGCGCTGCTGCTCCTCCATGGGTTTCGCGTCCGCCTGCGGCAGTTCGACCTCGACGCCCTGCTGCATCAGCGGTGCGGTCACCATGAAGATGATGAGCAGCACCAGCATCACGTCGATGAACGGCACGACGTTGATGTGGGACATAGGCTTGCGCCGGTGGGCCTTGGATTGCGGCAGCGCCATCGTCGCGTCACGCCTCGCTTTCGCGCGCCTGACCCTGGGCCTGGCGCTGCAACAGCGTGGTGAATTCCTCGGTGAAGTTGTCGTAGCGCGTCACCAGCCGGTCGACGTCGTCGACGTAGCGGTTGAACGCGACCACCGCCGGGATGGCGGCGAACAGGCCGAGTGCGGTGGCGACGAGGGCCTCGGCGATGCCCGGCGCGACCATCGCGAGCGTCGCCTGCTGCGCGTCGGCCAGACCGATGAAGGCATGCATGATGCCCCAGACGGTACCGAACAGGCCGACGTACGGACTGACCGAACCGACGGTGGCGAGGAACGAGAGATACGATTCCAGACCGTCGATCTCGCGCGACATCGCCACGCGCATCGAGCGCTGGGCGGTCTCGGCCACCGTCATGCCGGCGCGCTGCATCTTGCGCGCCCGCACGTATTCCTTGAAGCCGGCGGAGAAGATGTGTTCCAGGCCCGACAGCTCGGTCTTGCGCCGGATGCCCTCGTAGAGCTGCACCAGATCGATGCCCGACCAGAAGCGCTCCTCGAACTCGCTGGCGGCGCCGCGCGCCTCGCGCAGCACGCGCCATTTGAGGAAGATCAGCGTCCAGGAGATGACGGACGCGAGAACCAGAATCGCCATCACCACCTGCACGACCAGACTGGCCTGGGTGATGAGCGCAACGAAGGACATGTCAGCGGACAAGTGAGAAGGCCTCCAGCATCACTCGGGGCAACGGCTGCGGTCGGAAATTGCCGACGCCCAGACAGGCGACGCGAATCTCGGCCTTAGACAGCACCCCGGCGTTGTGTTCAACGGGATCGAGATGGATCTGCTGCAAAAAATCGAGACTGGCGCGACCGGCCTTGGCGAGCCGCGTGCGCACCAGCAATGCATCGTTGAAACGCGCCGGCCGCAGATAATCGATCTGCACCGAACGCACGGCGAAGATCACGCCGTGTTCCTGCGCCATATGGTCCTGCTCGAACCCCAGTGCGCGCAGCCATTCGGTGCGGGCGCGTTCCAGGAAGCGCAGGTAATTGGCGTGATAGACCACGCCGCCGGCGTCGGTGTCCTCGTAATACACACGCACCGGCCAGTCGAAGGATGGCGTCTCCTCGCCGACGGCCGCATTCCGCGCCGCGGACACGTCGTTCGAATGGCCAAGCACATGGCGTTGTTGGGGCACCGGGTCAAACCCTCGCGTCTACGGACTCCAGCACCGGACAGCACGGTCAAGTCCGATCATCGCCAACTTCTCGTTAAAAGCTAAGGCGTTATATCAACTATTTCAGTGCTCGTCACAAGAAAAAACCGCATCCCGTCATTCGCGATCCGCAAACAGGTCTTCCGCCGACCCGCCCGGTACCGGACCGGCCGGCGGGAGCCCGAAATGGCGGTAGGCATGCGCCGTGGCGACGCGCCCGCGCGCGGTGCGCATGAGGTAACCCTGCTGGATCAGGTACGGCTCCAGCACGTCCTCGATGGTGCCGCGCTCCTCGCCGATGGCGGCCGACAGGCTGTCGACCCCGACCGGCCCGCCGCCGAATTTTTCGATCACAGCCAGCAGCAGACGCCGGTCCTGGGCATCGAACCCCAGCGCGTCGACCCGGAACAGGTCCAGCGCCCGGTCCGCCACCTCGCGCGTGATGTGCCCGGCGGCCTTGACCTCGGCGTAATCGCGCACGCGCCGCAGCAGGCGGTTGGCGATGCGCGGCGTGCCGCGCGCGCGGCGCGCGATCTCACCCGCGCCCTCGGGATCGATGTGCACGCCGAGGATGCCGGCGGCACGGGTCACGATGTGGGTGAGGTCGGCGGTGGAATAGAACTCCAGGCGCTGCACGATGCCGAAGCGGTCGCGCAGCGGCGAGGTCAGCAGTCCGGCACGGGTGGTGGCACCGACCAGCGTGAACGGCGGCAGGTCGAGTTTGATCGAGCGCGCGGCCGGACCCTCGCCGATCATGATGTCGAGCTGGAAATCCTCCATCGCCGGATACAGCACCTCCTCCACCACCGGCGACAGACGATGGATCTCATCCACGAACAGCACGTCTCGCGGTTCCAGGTTGGTCAGCAGCGCGGCCAGATCGCCCGGCCGCTCCAGCACCGGGCCGGAGGTATGGCGCAGCTTGACCCCCAGTTCCTCGGCGATGATGTGAGACAGCGTGGTCTTGCCGAGTCCGGGCGGGCCGAAGATCAGCACGTGATCCAGCGCCTCGCCGCGCGCCCGCGCTGCATGGATGAAGATCTCCATCTGCTCGCGCACGGCCGGCTGGCCGACGTAATCGGCGAGTCGGCGCGGGCGGATGCTGCGGTCGAGATCGTCCTCGCCCGGCAGGGGTTCGCCGCCGATCAGACGCTCGTCGACGCTCATCGCAGACTCGCCTTGAGGGCGCGGCGGATGATCTCGCCGCTGTCGAGATCGGGCGCTGCCACCCCCTTGACCATGCGCTCGGCCTCGGCCGGCTTGTAGCCGAGCGAGGCCAGCGCGGCGATCGCCTCGGTCGCCGGATCGGCGGGAACGGCCGAAATTGCACCACCGACCGACAGCGCAGTGCCCTCGCCCAGACCATCGACACGGTCGCGCATCTCCACCAGCAGGCGTTCGGCCGTCTTCTTGCCGATGCCCGGCAGACGCGTCAGTGCCGCGACATTGCCCTCGCGCAGACAGCGCGCGAACTCGTCCGCGCTCATGCCGGAGAGGATCGCGAGCGCCATCTTGGCGCCGACGCCGTTGACGCGGATCAGGCTGCGGAACAGTGCGCGGTCGGTCTCGCGGCCGAAGCCGTACAGGACGTGGGCGTCCTCGCGCACGTGCAGATGCGTGAACAGCGTGACCGTGCCGCCGACTTCGGGCAGGTCGTAGAAGGTCGACAGCGGCGCCTCGATCTCGTAGCCGACGCCGCCGACGTCGATCAGCAGATGCGGCGGCTGCTTGAAGACCAGCTCACCGCGCAGACGCCCGATCATCGCCGCCTCCGGCCATAGGCCGCGCCGACCAGCGCGCGCGTGTGCTGACTGTGGGCGTGACAGAGCGCGATCGCGAGTGCATCGGACGCATCGGCGGCAAGACCGTCGGTGAGCTTGAGCAGCATGCGCACCATGTGACCGACCTGATCCTTGGTCGCGGCGCCGGTGCCGACCACGGCCTGTTTCACCTCGCGCGGTGAATACTCGCAGACCGGCAGACCGGCCTGCACGCCGGCCAGGATCGCCGCGCCGCGCGCCTGACCGAGCTTGAGCGCGGAGGCGGCGTTGCGCGACACGAACACGGCCTCGATCGCCATCTGTTCCGGCGCGTGATCGGCCACCAGCGCCGACACGGCCTCGAAGATGTAGCCGAGACGTTCCGGCAGCCCGTCGCCCTTGACGCGGATGCAACCGCTCGCCACGCAATGGCTGCTGCGGCCGTCGCTTTCGATCAGGCCGTAGCCGGTGACGTTGGTGCCGGGATCGATGCCGAGTATGCGCTGCATCGCCGGCGCCGCGACGCCGGCGATGCGGGAATGGGGGACGGCGTGGGTACCGCCGGTCGCGCTCATGCGTCGAGCCGCTCCAGGATGTCCTCGGCGATGTCGGCGTTGGAGTAGACGTTCTGCACGTCGTCCAGGTCCTCCAGCATGTCGAGCAGCTTGAGCATCGTCTTCGCGTTCTCCTCGTCGAGTGCGCTGCCGGTGGCCGCGCGCATGGTCACCTCGGCGCTCGCCGGCACCAGACCGGCGGCGGTCACGGCATCGCGCACCGCAGTGAATGCATCGGGCGAGGTCAGCACCTCGATCGAACCGTCGTCATCGACCTCCATGTCGTCGGCGCCAGCCTCCAGCGCCAGTTCCAGCAGACGATCCTCCGGGGTTCCGGGTGGATAGCTCAGCACGCCGAGCTTGTTGAACAGATAGGCCACCGAGCCGTCGGTGCCGAGATTGCCGCCGCACTTGGAGAATGCATGGCGCACCTCGCTCACCGTGCGGTTGCGATTGTCGGTCAGGCAATCGACCATCACCGCCGTGCCGCCCGGACCGTAGCCCTCGTAGCGTACGGATTCGTAGTCGTCGCCCTCGCCGGCACCGGCGCCGCGTTTGATCGCACGCTCGATGGTGTCCTTGGTCATGTTGGCCGACAGGGCCTTGTCGACCGCCGCGCGCAGCCGCGGGTTGGCACCGATCTCGCCGCCGCCGGTACGGGCCGCGACGGTGATTTCACGGATGAGCTTGGTGAAGAGCTTGCCGCGCCTGGCGTCCTGGGCGTTCTTGCGATGCTGGATGTTCGCCCATTTGCTGTGACCTGCCATGACGCCGTCTCTGAGCCTTCGAGGTGATCAGGAAGCGGGCAGTTTAGCTCAGGCGTCCTTGGTGGCGAAATCGCCTAGGAATTCAGGCCGGAAAAATCGCCGCTCTTCAGAAAACCGGCGACGGCCGCCGCCACGTCGGCCGACCACAGCATGGAGAAGTGCCCGAACGGCACCGTGAGATGGCTGTCGATCTCGAACGAACGGGTTTCGTCCAGCGCGACCGTGCCGTCGTGCGGCGGGTGCAGGCCGATGCCGGGCATGGAGCCGACGCCGAAACCGCGACTGCCGGCGATCATGCCCAGCTCACGACCGCCCTTCCAGCGTGGGACGTCGCCGAGCAGGCCGCGTTGCAGGCTGCGTCCGAGCAGCGGGCGCAACGGTGTGGCCGCATAGGCGCGTGCCGTACGGCTGCCCGTGATCGGCGTGCCGAGCATCACCACCCGCCCCGGCCGCTGCACCGGGTAGCGATCGAACAGGTGCAGCAACACGATGCCGCCCAGGCTGTGCGCCACCAGATGCACCACCTCCCAGTCCAGCCGCTCCAGAAAGGCGTCGAGCCGGGCCGCATTGGCGGCCGGCGTCGCGCGCACGCTCGGATAACGGAACAGCCGTGTCTCGAAACCCTGCCGGCGCAGCCGGCGCGCCAGCGGCAGCATCTCCAGGCCGCTCATCCAGATGCCGTGCACCAGCACCACGCCCTCACGCATGCCCTCACGCATGGAACTCGCCTTCCGGCACCCAGGCACGGATTGCCTCGGCATTGGTCCAGGACGTCGCCTGCGCGGCCGCCTCGTCGCGCGGGAGCCAGCGGTATTCCGTGTGTTCCGCGGGATTCAGGAGCACCGGCCGCGGCACCGGCAATTCGAGCGTGAAATGGTGTTCGAGGTTTTCGGCCACGTCCGGCGCATAACGCGCGCGCCAGGCCGGCAGGATCGGGAAGCGGACGTGATGACGACGATCGACGGGTTCGGCCGCGAGACCGGTCTCCTCGCGCAGCTCGCGCCGCGCCGCGGCGGCCGGCGTCTCGTCCCATTCCAGACTGCCGGTGACCGACTGCCAGAAATCCGGCGGCGTGCGCCGGTGCAGCATCAGCACCTCGCCTGTGCGAGCGTAGACCAGGACGAGCACGGATTCGGGTCGCTTGAACATGAACCCACGCTATAGGTCCGTAGGCCGTGCCGCAAGTCGAAATAAAGACTCAACCGCCAAGGACGCCAAGGGGAAAACATGGTTCTCGCTGAGAACGCGTTTTTTCTCTGTGACCGCTGCGACCTCTGTGGACAGAAATCTTTTCTGTTCGGTATTCCCTTGGCGTCCCTGGCGATTCAAATAAAAACGTCCTACCCCTGGCGCCGGATGCGGATGTTGAGTTCGTGCAGTTGCTTCTCGCCGACTTCGGCCGGCGCGCCGGTGAGCGGGCAGGCGGCGGTCTGGGTCTTGGGGAAGGCCATCACGTCGCGGATCGACTGCGCGCCGCTCATGAGCATCACGAGGCGGTCGAGGCCGAAGGCGATGCCGCCGTGCGGCGGGCAGCCGTACTTGAGGGCATCGAGCAGGAAGCCGAACTTCTCGCGCGCCTCGTCGGCGCCGATGCCGAGCAGGCGGAACACCGCATCCTGCATGGCCGTGGTGTGGATGCGCACCGAACCGCCGCCGATCTCGGTGCCGTTCAGCACCATGTCGTAGGCGCGCGAGATGGCGGCGCCCGGATCGGCCTCCAGCGCCTCGATCGAATCGACGCGCGGCGCGGTGAAGGGATGGTGCAGCGCGACGTGGCGACTTTCCTTGTCGTCCCACTCGAACATCGGGAAGTCCACCACCCACAGCGGACGCCAGCCACGCTCGACCAAGCCGCGGTCGTGACCGAGCTTGACGCGCAGCGCACCGAGCGATTCGTTGACGATGGTCGCCTTGTCGGCACCGAAGAAGATCAGGTCGCCGGTCTGGGCGCCGGTACGGTTCAGGATGTCGACCACCACCGTGTCAGGCAGGAACTTGAGGATCGGCGATTGCAGGCCCTCGCGGCCTGCGGTGAGGTCGTTGACCTTGATGTAGGCCAAGCCCTTGGCACCGTAACGGCCGACGAACTGCGTGTAGTCGTCGATCTCCTTGCGCGACAGCTCGCCGCCCTGCGGCAGGCAGAGCGCCGCGACGCGGCCGCGCGGATCGTTGGCCGGCCCGGAGAAGACCTTGAAATCGACCTCTTTCATGAGGTCGGTGATCTCGGTGAATTCGAGCGGAATGCGCAGATCGGGCTTGTCGGAACCGAAACGGTGCATCGCCTCATGCCAGCTCATGCGCGGGAACGGGTCGGGCAGGGCCTCTTCCAGCACCTGTGCGAACAGGTCGCGGATCATGGATTCCATCAGGCCCATGATGCCCTGCTCGTCGAGGAAGGAGGTCTCGATGTCGAGCTGCGTGAATTCGGGCTGGCGATCGGCGCGCAGGTCCTCGTCGCGGAAGCAGCGCACGATCTGGTAGTAGCGGTCCATGCCGCTCATCATCAGGAGCTGTTTGAACAACTGCGGCGACTGCGGCAGCGCGAAGAAGCTGCCGGCGTGCGTGCGCGAGGGCACCAGATAATCGCGCGCGCCCTCCGGCGTGGCCTTGGTCAGCATCGGCGTCTCGATGTCGAGGAAACCGTTGTCTTCCAGGAAACGGCGCAGCACGCGCGTCACGCGCGCACGCATCTGCAGGCGCAGTTGCATGATCGGGCGGCGCAGGTCGATGTAACGGTAGCGCAGCCGGCTTTCCTCGTTGACGTCTTCCTCGTCGAGCTGAAACGGCGGCGTCTCGGCGGTGTTGAGCACGCTCAGCCCGCGCCCGAGCACCTCCACCGCGCCGGTCGGCAGATCGGGGTTCTCCGTACCCTCGGGACGACGGCGCACGCGGCCCTCGACCTTCAGCACGAATTCGCTGCGCACGCGCTCGGCCTGGGCGAAGACCTCGGCGGCATCGGGGTCGAACACCACCTGCACCAGACCCTCGCGGTCGCGCAGGTCGATGAAGATCACGCCGCCATGGTCGCGGCGCCGGTTGACCCAGCCGCAGAGAGTGACGTCCTGATCGAGCAGGGACTCGTTGACCGTGCCGCAATAGTGACTGCGCATGCTGCTAACCCCGGAGGAAGACTGTTGAGTGAACGACGAAGACAGGACGTCGGGGCGTCGACGAAGACGCCAAGTAAAGGGCGGGAATGTTACGGGCTGGCCGAAGGCGGTGCAACTTTGGCCGGCGCGACCGGGGCGCCATTGGCCGGGCGGGAGCGGGGCGAGATCACGCCCAGCGACATGATCATCTTGAGGCCGTCCTCGACCGACATGTCGAGTTCGATGATGTCCTCGCGCGGCACCAGGATGACGAAACCCGAGGTCGGGTTGGGCGTGGTCGGCACGAACACGGTGACCACCTCCTTTTCCGTCCGGTCCTGCACCTCGCCCACCCCGGAGCCGGTCAGAAAGGCCAGTGTCCACAGCCCCTTGCGGGGATATTCGACCAGCAGCACCTTGCGGAAGGCATTGCTGCTGGAACCGAACACCGTCTCCATCACCTGCTTGGAGGCGGAATAGACGTTGCGCACCAGCGGAATGCGCGACAGCAGCGACTCCCAGCCCTCGACCAGCTTGCGGCCGAGCAGGTTGGCCACGACCATGCCGGTGAACAGAAGCACCACGACCGTCAGCACCAGGCCCAGACCCGGGAGGTGAAAACCGAGCAGGGCATCGGGCCGCCAGGCCGGCGGTATCAGGAGCAGCGTGCGGTCCATGATGTCCACCAGCAGCTTGATCACCAGCACGGTGATCACCAGCGGCACCCAGACCAGCAGGCCCGCGATGAAGTAACGTCGCAGGCGGGACACAGGTTTGGCGGTCAAGCGCTACTCCGAACTCGCGGCGCAGGCACCGCAGCCGCCCGAACCGCAGGCCGGCGCCGGTGCCTTGTCGGCTTCCTTGATGTTCTTCTTGTTGTCTTTCTTGAAGTCGGTTTCGTACCAGCCGCCGCCACCGAGACGGAAACCGGCGGCCGAGATCAGCTTGCGCAGCGCGGGCTTGCCGCAGTCCGGGCAGTCGACGAGCGGGGCATCGCTGAACTTCTGGATGGCTTCGAGGCGATGATCGCAGGCCTCGCACTGGTATTCGTAAATGGGCATTTTGAAACGCCTCCCGAATGGTTCAATATTAGGCTCGGATTATATGGGGCGGATTTCCGGATTTTCCAGATGTCCCGACCGCACCCGCCAACGTCGCAAGGAGCCCATTGTGGCCGAAAAGCTCGTCATCATGCTGCTGAATCTGAATCCGGACATCCCGGGCACGCTCGGCACACCTTTCTTCCACGCCACCGCGGCGGCGGCCATGGAACTCGAGGTGTCCGTCTACTTCGCCTCCCGCACCGCCAAACTGCTGAGGCGGGGCTTCGCAGAGTCGCTGTTTCCGGGCAAGAGTCACGAGAAATCCGTGTACTCGTTCATGCGGGACGCACACGAAGCCGGCGCGCGCTTCTACGCCTGCGGCGTCGCGCTCACCGAACACGAAATCGGCCAGGACGAAACCATCCCCGAGGTCGACGGCATTCGCGGCGCGGCGGCCTTCATCGGCGAGATTGCCGAGGACGGCGTGATCGTCCTGACCTACTGATGACCCGCAGCATCCTCATCACCGGCTGCTCCAGCGGCATCGGCGCGGCGGCGGCTCGCAGCCTGAAGACGCGCGGCTGGCGCGTGTTCGCCAGTGCGCGCAAGGCGGAGGACGTCGAACGTCTGCGCGCCGACGGTTTCGAGGCCTTGCGGCTCGACCTGGACGACAGCGAATCCATTGCTCAAGCCCTGCGGGAACTGCTCGAACGCACCGACGGCCGCCTCGACGCCCTGTTCAACAACGGCGCCTACGGCCAGCCCGGCGCGGTCGAAGACCTGAGCCGCGACGCCCTGCGCGCACAACTCGAAACCAACCTGCTCGGCTGGTTCGACCTCACCAATCGCGTGATTCCCGTGATGCGCCGCCAGGGCCATGGCCGCATCGTCATGAACAGCTCGGTGCTGGGTCTGGTCGGGCTGCCGTTTCGCGGCGCCTACGTGGCGAGCAAGTTCGCACTCGAAGGATTGACCGACACGCTGCGCCTGGAACTGCGCGGCAGCGGCATCCACGTCGCCCTGATCGAACCCGGACCGATCACAAGCCGCTTCCGCGCCAACGCGCATGCAGCGTTCCTGCGCAACATCGATCGCGAGCGGAGTTATTTTCGGGAGAAATACGCCGCCGCCGAACGGCGACTGACGAAACAGGGACCGGCGGCGCCCTTCACATTGCCGCCCGAGGCCGTGGTGGATGCGCTCGTACACGCACTGGAGAGCCCGCGGCCGAAGGCACGTTATTACGTCACCGTACCGACCCACCTGTTCGGTACGCTGCGCCGCCTGCTGCCCACGCGCGCGCTCGATGCCATACTGCGGGCGGTATCACGCGGCGAGAATCGGTAGTCGATTCAACCCGGGTTCAGCGCTTCCAGTCCGCCACCAGGCGCCCCATGCACTGGCGCCTGAGCGGGCAATCCATCTCGCCGCATTCGTGGCGCTTTTCCGAACCGAAACAAGGCTCTCCGCCGCTTTCCACCTGCACGCGGCGGATCTCGGTCCCGGTCATGAACAGGGCGTTGAAGGACGTGAACTGGACGGACGCTGGCTGGATTCCGGAATGCATCGCTCGGCCCTCGATTGCATTGCCTCCGGAGTATGGCAGGTGATTGTGATGTGGGCGTGACAGAGCCGACGGAAGGCACCTGAAAAATTTTTATGATGGGCCATCAGCCGGCAAACGCCCCCCGCGGCAGGAGCGGCGGCAGCCACGACGGGAGATGTGGCGCTGTATCGAAACCTCGGCTGTCGCGCCTGCCGGCGCTCCCACGGGCGATCAGAGATCCTCGACCATCCGGATGTAGCCCGTCGGGCACTCGTGCGCGCACAGGCCGCAGCCCTTGCAGTAGTCGTAGTCGAAGACGTAGTGGCTGCCGTCGCTGGCGCGGTCGCGGGTCTTCAATACCGACTGGTCGGGGCACAGGGTCCAGCAGTTGTCGCAGGCGAGGCAGTCGCCGCAGGAGAAGCAGCGGTGCGCCTCGTGCCGCACTTGGTTGGCGTCGAGTCCCTGTTCGATCTCGTCCAGACCCTGACGGCGTTCGACCGGCAGCACCGGCTCCCGGGCACGCGCCTCGGGCTCGAAATAATGCAGATTGAGCGACTCGTAGGCGACCGGTTCGGCGGTGTCGGGCGCGGGCGGCGCCTCGCCGCGCAGCAGACGGTCGATGGCCATCGCCGCGCGCCGGCCGTCGCCGACGGCCTCGGTCACGGTACCGTGGTCGCCGCGCGCGTCGCCGCCGACGAAGACGTTTTCCTGTCCGCGCAGCAGGCCGGTCCAGGCATCGACCTTGAAATACGAGCCGGTCCCGAGCAGGCTCTCGAAGCCCTCGCCGTCGACCACCTGGCCGATGGCAGGAATGACCATGTCGACGTGCAGCACGGTCTCCGTGCCCTCGAAGGCCACGCGGTGCAGACGACCGCGATCGTCGGTGAGTTTCTTCATGCGCACGAGCTCGACGCCGATCACGCGCTCGCCGCGCAGGATCAGGCGCCGGATGCCGCGATGCTCGTGCACGATCACGCCCTCTTCCAGCGCCATCGCCACCTCGCTCGGTGCTGCACGCATGACGTCGTCGGACGGCACGCCGGGCGCCGGTGCGCGCTGGTGCGTGATGAGGTGCACCTCGGCCACGCCGGAGCGGCGCAGCACGCGCGACAGGTCGATGGCGGTGTTGCCGCCGCCCAGGAGCGCGACGCTCTTCGCCTCCACCGGCAACGCGCCGGTGGCAATCCATTCCTGCAATAGTTGCAAACCGGAACGCAGGTCGGAGGGAACGGCGAAATCGGCGCTCCACTCGCGGCCCAACTGGTTGCCGGGGCCGAGAAACAGCGCCGAGAAATCCTGCCGCAGTTCGGCCAGCGAGACGTCGCGGCCGAGCCGCGTGTGCGGCCGGAATTCGATGCCGATGGCGAGCAACCGTTCCAGTTCGGCGTCCATCGCCTCGCGCGGCAGGCGGTATTGCGGGATCGCCGTGCGCAGCGTGCCGCCGGCCTGCGGCATGGCCTCGAACAGCGTCACCGCATGGCCGAGCCGGCGCAGATGCCAGGCGGCGGCAAGACCGGCCGGTCCTGCGCCCACGACCGCGACACAGGGCGCGCCGTCGCCGGCCGGACGCAGCGGATAGGCCCAGCCCTGACGAATCGCCTCGTCGCCGAGGAAGCGCTCGACGTTGTGGATCGCGATCGCATCGTCGTAGTGACGGCGGTTGCAGGCGCTCTCGCAGAAATGCGGACAGACGCGGCCGGTGATGGCCGGCAGCGGATTGGCGGCGACCAGCGTCTCCCAGGCGCCCTTGAGATCGCCCTCCTCGACCTTGGCGAGATACGTCTGCGGATCCTCGCCGGCCGGACAGACGGCATGACAGGGCGCGGGGCGGCGGTCGTGCACCGGTTTCTGCACGCGCCAACTGCCGGTATGAAAGGCCAGCGAGGTGCCGGGTTCGGCGAAGGCGCCGCGAGGTATGGTCTTCATGTCTTCAACTCCGGTTCCGGCTCAGGCCCAGCGTGCGCCGCCGCGATGCAGCGTGTCGGCGCCCTCGGTGTCGTAGCGGTCGACGTGCTCGCCGCGCAGGCCGTAGACCTCGATGTTGTGGTCGGCCAGCGCCTGCAGGTGTTCCAGTTCCTCGCGCGCCCGCGCCTCGTCGGCGAACAGGTGGCGGAAACGGTTCTGCGCCTTGAGATAGGCCGTCACCGGCCGGATCTCGCGGATCGGCATCACGCCGGCCACGCCGCCGCGCTCCATCTCGATCAGCGGGAACAGTCCGGTCTGCACCGCGAGCCGCGCCACTTCGACGGTCAAGCCGCTGTCGTGGCCCCAGCCGAGCGGACAGGGCGTGTGCACCTGTAGGAAGGTCGGGCCTTCGACCGCCATCGCGCGCCGCACCTTCTTGCGCAGATCGGAGGGATAGGCGACCGACGCGGTCGCGGCATAGGGGATGTGGTGCGCGGCGATGATGGAGAGGATGTCCTTCTTCAGGTGCCGCTTGCCCATGCGCGCCTTGCCGGGCGGCGAGGTGGTGGTGGAGGCCGCGTGCGGCGTGGAGCCGGAACGCTGCACGCCGGTGTTCATGTAGGCCTCGTTGTCGTAGCAGACGAACAGCACGTTGTGGCCGCGTTCCATCATGCCCGACAGGGCCTGGAAACCGATGTCGAAGGTACCGCCGTCGCCCGCGAAGGCCAGCACCTTGGTGGACTTGCCCTGACGCTTGAGCGCGGCCTCCATGCCGGCGGCGAGCGCCGCCGCGTTGCCGAACACCGAATGTGCCCAGGGCATGCGCCAGGCCGATTCCGGCCACGGCGTGGTGAACACCTCCAGACAGCCGGTCGCGTTCGCCACCATCACATCGGGGCCGGCGGACTCGGTCACCAGCCGCGCCGCGAGTGCCTCGCCGCAACCCTGACAGGCGCGGTGACCGGCTTCGAGGCCGCGGAAACGTGGCTGATGGTTGCGCAGGTCGTGAATGACGGAATCGTTCATCGGTCTTCCTCCGGCAACTGTTCGAGCCGTGCGTCGATGACGTGGAACGGCTTCGGATCGCTCTCGGTAAGTGCCAGCAGTCGCCGATACAGGTCGATGCGCATGTCGCGTCCGCCAAGGCCCGCCGCCACGTCGTGGACCTTCGGCAGCGTGCCACCGTCGACCAGCGCCATCACCACCTCGGGACCGAGGATGGCACCGGCGCCCGGCGAGATCGCGCGTTCGAGGATGATCAGGTGATCCAGTCCCTCGCAGGCGCGGCGCAGCGCCTCGGCCGGGAACGGCCGGAAGCTGCGCAGCTTGATGAGACGCGTACGCGGCAGGTCGGGCTGCGAGAGCATCGCGTCCTCCAGCGTGCCGAGCACAGAACCGATGGCGAGGATGCCGATGCGCGCCGACGCATCGCCGCGCACTTCCAGCAGTCCACCCGCCGCGCGTCCGGTCAGCGCCGCGTAATCCGCGTCGGCTGCCTCGATCTCGGGCAGCGCGCGCAACACCGCCTGATGATGTGCGTGGCGCACCTCGCTGAAGTGTTCGGGCGTGACCAGCATGCCGACGCTGATCGGTGCCGCCGGATCGAGTGCGCGCGCGTAGCGATATGCCGGCAGATAGGTGTCGACCTGTTCCTGGGTCGGCATCTCCAGGCCTTCGAGCGTGTGCGTGAGCGTGAAGCCGTCGACGCAGACCATCACCGGCAGCTCACAGCGTTCGGCGATGCGGAAGGCCTGGATCGTCGTGTCCACCGCTTCCTGGTTGGTCGCGCAATAGATTTGGATCCAGCCGGCATCGCGCACGGCCATCGAGTCCTGCTGATCGTTCCAGATCGACAGCGGCGCACCGAGCGCACGGTTGGCGCAGGTCATCACCAGCGGCACGCGCAGACCGGCGATGTTGAAGATCACCTCGCTCATGAGCAGGATGCCCTGCGAGGAACTCGCCGTGTAGGCGCGCGAACCGGCGAGCGCGGCACCGAGCGCAACGGTGGCGGCGGAATGCTCGCTCTCCACACTCACCATCTCGCAATCGAGACGGCCGTCGGCGACGAGCTTGGCGATGCCCTCGACGATGTGCGTCTGCGGCGTGATGGGATAGGCCGCCACGACCTGCGGGCGACACAGCGCCACCGCACGGGCCATCGCCTGCGAACCTTCAAGCGCCAGTGCCATGGGCGATCTCCTTCCAGCGTCCGGTCTCGACCGTCGAAGCCGCCTGTTCGACCAGACGGCGGTTCTTCTCCAGCGCCTCACCCTTGAAGCGCTCGCCGAGCGCGTCGGTCAGGGCCTGCACCGGAAAGAGTTCAGTCAACGCGAGAAACGCCGCCAGCAGCGCCGTGTTCGGCACCGGCCGCCCGAGATGTTCGAGCGCGAGCCTGGTGGCAGGCATAGTCACCACCTCGCCGTCGAGTTCCGGTTGGCCCTCGCTCATCCAGTCGACCAGCACGCCGCCGCCGGACCTGAGGCCCGCAGCCACGTTAGCCGTATGCAGCAACGCCTGGTCCTGCACGATGACGAAGGCAGGTTCGCTGACCTGACAGCGACGCAGGATGGGACGATCGTCGATGCGCACGAAGGCTGCCACCGGCGCGCCGCGCCGTTCGGCGCCGAAGGCGGGGAAGGCCTGCGCATGGCGCCCGTTGGCGATCGCCGTCGACGCAAGCAGATAGGCGGCCACCACGTTGCCCTGCCCGCCGCGACCGTGAATGCGGATTTCCAGCATGAAGCCTCCAAGGAGGGGGTGCCGCGCCAGTATATCAAGCGTTGATCGCAGTAGTTTGTCCCTGTTCTGTCGCCAAGCATGACGAATACGTGACTCATTCATGACCTCGGCCGGACCACCACCATGAAACAATCTTTCCTTATGGGGAAGTATCGCCACCACAACCGCTCGGTGCCGCGCCCTCAGTCGCCATGGGGAACTGTCCGACGCCATGCACCCACCAGCAGGATCGCTTGCCTGTCACGCCTGCGGTTTGGCCGGCATTCGATACCGCTCGTCTTCGCACATGAAACCCGTACGTACCCGATCGTTACGGTAATCCAATCAAAACCCGTCAATACGCAGCAACCGGAATGATCATCGAACAGGAGAGAACCATGAAAACAGCCATCGCACGCCAGATTCTGGCGCTGGGGATGCTGGCGTCGACCTCGGCGCTGGCGGCCCCCGCCCTGAACGACCTGGAGGTGGCCGGCATGACGCCGGCCTTCGCTCCGGACGTTTACCAGTACAGCATTCCTCGCACCGAGGCCTGTTCGATCCCGGTTGTGGCGACGCTGATCGATCCGGCGCACATGCTTTACGTCGCCAGCACACCGACGGCCAGCGGTTCCACTCGCAACGCCTGGGTGTGCAACGGCAAGACCAGCATCGAGATCATCGTCTATGAGAACTGGAAGGAAGTCGGGCACTACACCGTAAACGTGGTCGATGGGGCGGCGGAGCCGGAACCCGAACCATTGCCCGATCCGGCGCCGGTTCCCGATCCTGATCCGGCGCCCGAACCTGAGCCCGAGCCCGAGCCGACACCGGAACCGGAACCCACGCCGGTTCCCGTGCCCGACGTCCAGACCGTGTCCGCCGCACGCTTCCTGGAGCAGGCCACCTTCGGCCCCTCGACCACCGACATCGCGGCATTCGACGCGGCGGGGGCGCAGGCCTGGCTGACCCAGCAGTTCACGCTGCCCGAAAGCGACATGCCGGACGGCCTGAGTACCAGTCAGGTACGCGCGCGCCTGTTCCTCAACATGGCCAACGGCCAGGATCAGTTGCGACAGCGCATGATGTTCGCACTCAGCCAGATACTGGTCGTCTCGGCCAACAAGAACGTCAACGGCGAGGAATTGATTCCGTGGCTGCGTCTGCTTTCCCGCAACGCCTTCGGCAATTACCGCGATCTGTTGAGGGATGTGACCCTGAGTCCGACCATGGGCAAGTATCTCGATCTGGCCAACAGCATGAAGGCCGGCTCGGGCAGCGCACCGAACGAAAACTACGCCCGCGAATTGATGCAATTGTTCAGCATCGGATTGTGGGAGCTGAACCAGGACGGCAGCCTGATTCTCGACGCCGACGGTGAACCGGTGCCCACCTACGATCAGGACAGCTTGCGCGAGGTCGCGCGGGCACTGACCGGCTGGACGTATCCGACCCGGCCCGGCGCGTCGCCCGCCACGAACAACTGGGAGTATTTCGTCGGCGAGATGGAACCGCGCCAGGCCAATCACGATACGGGAACCAAGGTCCTGCTGAACGGCCAGCTCGTACCGGCCGGACAGAGCGTGGAACAGGATCTGGAATCCGTGCTCGACAACGTGTTCAACCACCCCAACGTGCCGCCCTTCGTCACCACCAGATTGATTCGTTCGCTGGTGACCAGCAACCCGAGTCCGGCCTACATCGAACGAATCGCCGATGTCTTCGCCGACAATGGCCAGGGCGTGCGCGGCGATCTCCGCGCCGTGCTGATCGCGATACTGACGGACGCCGAGGCGCGCCCCGAGCCATTGACGGCAGAACATGGCCATCTGAAGGACCCGGTGTCGCACATCATCGGTCTGGGACGCGCACTGGATGCCCGGATCACCGATCCGTCGATGTTCCTGTATCTGTTCGAAGGCCTTGGTCAGATGGTGCTGACGCCGCCGACGGTATTCAGCTATTACTCGCCACTGAATCCATTGCCCGGCCATCCGGACCTGTACGGGCCCGAATTCCAGATCCACACCCCGACGCAGGCGATCCTGCGGGCCAGTCTGGTGTATTCGATCCTGAACGGACAACTCGGCGGCGCCTTCAGCGTCGATCTGTCGCCCTTCTCCGCCGTGGCGGACGATGCCGCCGCACTGGTCGAACTGGTCAACCAGCGTCTCATGCACGGCCGCATGTCGGATGAACTGCGCGCCGCCATCCTGCATGCGACGAATGCCACCCAGGGTGCCGGTCAGCGAGCGCTCGGTGCGCTCTATCTGGCCGCCATCTCCAGCGAATATGCCGTGCAACGCTGATACAGCGAAAAGGATACCGCCATGAAACACATGCACATGAATTCCCGTCGTCAATTCCTCAAACTGGGCGCAGGTCTCGCGATGCTCGGCCTGTTCGGCAATCGGGTGCGCGCCGCCCAGTCCAACGACTACAAGGCGCTGGTCTGCGTTTATCTTGCCGGCGGCAACGATGGCAACAACATGATCGTTCCCCTGGATGGACCCCGCCATGCCAGCTACCAGGCCATACGCGGTGGACTGGCCTTGTCCGGGGTCGATCTGCTGACGCCGATCGCCGACGCCAACGGCAATGAATATGCCTTGCACTACGGGCTTGGCGAATTGAACCCGCTGTATGACGCGGGCGATCTCGCCGTCGTGCTCAACTCGGGCATGCTCCATCGTCCCCTGACCAAGGCGGAATACCTTCAGGGCATCGGACGACCGGGCAATCTGTTTTCACATTCCGACCAGACGCTCCAGGCGCAGACCGGAGTCCCGACCGTGGATGGAACCGGCTGGGGCGGGCGACTGCTGGATTGCTTCGGTGCGGCGGACAGTCTCGCGGCGATTTCGGTTTCTTCACCGGCCTTGTTCATGCAAGGTTATGAAGTTGCCGGCAACGTCATTGCGCCGGGTGTGGCGCTCGATCTGCCGGGGATGAATCTCTGGCCTTCGAGCGCGGCCGAAGCGAGGCGCCAGGCCGTGTCCTCGATGTCCACGCAGGATGGCGGCAGTCTGCTGCGGCAGGCGGCCAACCAGGTCTTCTCCGACGGCATGCAGCTTGCCGCCGACTTGCGCGCTGCCGGCAACCTGCCGCCATTGCAGACGGTCTTTCCGGGAACCGCGTTGGGGAATCAGTTGCGTGAGGTTTCGAAACTGATCCGGTTGCGCGCTCAGTCCGGGCCGGGGAGGCAGGTTTTTTTCTGCTCACTGGGAGGGTTCGACACCCACGGCGGACAGGACTGGCAGCATTGGTACCTGTTGTCCCAGCTTTCCCAGGCGTTGGCCGCCTTCCACGAATCCATGCAGGAAACCGGTCTGTCCGGCCAGGTGACGGCATTCACGCAGTCCGAATTCGGCCGTACCCTGCAACCGAGCGGCAGTGGCTCCGACCATGCCTGGGGCAATCATCAACTGGTTCTCGGTGGCGCGGTCCAGGGCGGGATCTACGGCCAGCTGCCGGAGTTTGCGCTGGGCGGACCGGATGACGCCAACGGGCGCGGCGTCTGGATACCGACGCTGTCGTCATCGCAATTCGGTGCAACGCTGGGACGCTGGTTCGGCGCCAGCGAGGACGAGCTCGACTGGGTATTCCCCAATCTGGCGCTCTTCCCTCAGAGGGATATCGGTTTCATGTCCTGAATGACAGGCATTCCCTACAGAACGAACTCTCCAGGCCCGGGATCATTCCCGGGCTTTTTTGTTCCGTAGACATCGCCGGCCGGGATGCATTTCCGGCTACGGCCCGCCTCGAGACCTCGGCGCCCCTCGCAACGGAGCCAGGGCCGCGACCGCAAGGCTCGTCAGCGACGCCCGGCGGTCTGGCGCAGACCGAACGTATCCATACCAAGACGGCGCGCGACCAGCAAGGGCATGCCGGCCGCCATCACGCCCTCGGCACCATGCACGATCTCCACGCGGCGGGCATCGGACCAGTGCAGCAGTTGCAGGCGGCCATGGAAGTCCTCCACCAGCGCCGTGCAGTGTTCCACCCAGTCGCCGGTGTTGGCGTAGAGCACTTCGTCGATGGATTCGATGCCGGCCTTGTGGATGTGGCCGCAGATGTAGCCGTCGCAATTCTCGCGCCGCGCCGTCTGGGCGGCCGTCTCCTCGAACTTGCGGATGTACTGCACGGCGTTGTTGACGCGCGTCTTCAGATACGACGACAGCGACCAGTAGCGATAGCCTAGGCGGCGACGCAGCACATTGAAGCGCCGGTTGCCGGCGAGCAACAGGTTGTAGGCGCCGTCGCCGATGAATTTGAGCACGCGATTGTGTTTGACCAGACCGTCGAACTCGTCGCCGTGGCTGACGAAGAAGCGGCGTCCGTCGGCGGTCACGTGTATCGCGTTGCGCATCAGCCGCACGCCGCTGAACTCGGCGCCGATGAAGTCGCGCATGAGTTCATCGTGATTGCCGGGGATGTAGATCACCTCGGTGCCGTCGCGCGCCTTGTCGAACACCGCCTGCACCACGGCACTGTGGTCCGGATTCCAGTACACGCTCTTGCGCATGCTCCACAGATCGAAGATGTCGCCGACCAGATAGAGCCGATCGCAGTCGGTGGATTCGAGGAAGTCGAGCAGATATTCGGCGCGGCACTCGCGCGTGCCGAGATGAACGTCGGAAATGAAGATGCTGCGATAGCGAAGATTGCCCATGCGCGCCTCCGAATGGCGTTTGCGCGCATGCTGCGACGGAACGATGAAGCCGTGATGGCGCCGTGATGGCAATTGCGTGACAACGCAAGATGAGGGGTCTGGAATGACCGGTCACCCCGATGTCTTGGGGTGGCCGTCACAGGCAGGCTGCACGTTAGCGTTCGCTGGCGATCCATGCCGACCGAAACCATCACTCATGGGAGCGGCTCCCACATCGTTCCTCTGCCTTCCGTGGCAGGGAACTTGCGGCCAATCAGCCCATTTCGAGGTCGGCCTCGACCGCCTCGATGCCCTTGCGTGCGCACATCTCGTCGGTTGTGCCCGACGGCGCACCGCTGACCCCGATGCCGCCCAGGATCGAACCCGCGGCGTGAATCGGCAGACCGCCGGCCGAGAACACCAGCCCCTGCACCTTGCCGACCGAGAACGGCTGCGTGAAGCGGTCCTGCATCTGCGACAGCGGGCCGTTGAAGGACAGCGCGGTGTAGGCCTTCTGGCGGCTGATTTCGAGCGTGAGATCCATCGCCAGGGTGTCGCGCATGACGACCTGGATGTTGCCGCCGCGATCGACGATGGTGACGGCCACGTTGACGCCCTCGGCACGACAGGCGGCGATGGTGGCCTGCGCCATGCGCACGGCGACGTCGGTCGTCATACGCTTGACGTTGATGGTCGAGGGGCCTTCGGCCTGGGCGGCCGGCAGTGCGAGCGACAGGGCCAGTGCGGCCAGGGTGGTCTTGATTCGCATGGGTGTTCTCCTCTGGTGGACAGGGATGGTTGTTATTCAGGACAGCAACACCAGCATCCAGATGATCGCCGCATTCAGCAACGACATGAAAACCGCCGCCGAACCCATGTCCTTGGCCCGGGCGGACAGCGTATGAATCTCGCCGCCGAAACGATCGATCGCGGCCTCGATGCCGGAGTTGAGCAGTTCGACAATCAGGATCAGGAAAAGACTCCCGATCAACAGCGCCCGTTCCACGCCCGTTTCGCCGAGCCACAGCGCGAGCGGCAGGCCGATCACGACCAGGATCAGCTCCTGGCGGAAGGCCTCTTCGTGCCGGTAGGTCGAGCGCAGACCCTGCCAGGAATAACCCAGTGCCTTGACGATGCGCGTGAATCCGCGATTGCCGCTCGCCGCCATCACGCCGCTCCCTGGTAGCGCACGTCGAGTTCGCGCGCCGCGCGCACCTCGTCGAAGCGCCGGTTCGGCAGCGTATAGGGCGCGCCCTTGAGACGATCGGGATCGCTCATCGCCTCGTCGAGAATGGAGGCCATCGCGTCGACGAAGGCATCCAGCGTCTCACGACTCTCGGTCTCGGTCGGTTCGATGAGCAGACACTCCGGCACCAGCAGCGGGAAGTACGTCGTCGGCGCATGCATGTCGTGATCGAGCAGGCGCTTGGCGACGTCCATTGCCGTGACGCCGCGCTCCTTCGCCAGACGCCGCAGCGTGACGATGAACTCGTGCGTCGCGCGCCGGTCCGGAAACGCCGGCTCGAAACCCTTCTCCTTCAAACGCGCCATCAGGTAGTTGGCGTTGAGGGTCGAGTACTCGGCCACGCGGCGCACGCCCTCGCGCCCGAGCAGGCGCAGATAGACGTAGGCGCGCAGCAGCACGCCCGCGTTGCCGGCGAAGGCCGACAGGCGCCCGATGCTGCGCGGTCGGTCGCGTTCGTCCAACCAGCGGTATTGCCCGCCCTCGCGCGCGACCACCGGCAGCGGCAGGAACGGCAGCAGACGTTCGGACACGCCCACCGCGCCCGAACCCGGCCCGCCGCCACCGTGCGGGGTGGAGAAGGTCTTGTGCAGATTGAGGTGGATGACGTCGAAGCCCATGTCGCCCGGCCGCACGAGGCCGAGGATCGCATTGAGATTGGCGCCGTCGTAATACAGCAGCCCGCCCGCCTCGTGCACGATGCGCGCGATCTCGGCGATGCGCCGTTCGAACACGCCGAGCGTGGAGGGATTGGTGAGCATGAGTCCCGCCGTCTGCGGACCGACCGCGGCACGCAACGCATCGAGATCGACGTCGCCGGAGGCATCGGTCGGAATCTCGCGCACCGTGTAGCCGCACATGGTTGCGGTGGCGGGATTGGTGCCGTGCGCGGCGTCCGGCACCAGCACCTCGGTGCGCGCCGTATCGCCGCGCGACAAATGATACGCGCGGATCATCGCCATGCCGGCGAACTCGCCCTGCGCACCCGCCATCGGCGTCAGCGACACGCCCTTCATGCCGGTGATGCTGCCGAGCATCTGCTGCAACTCGTGCAGGCAGGCCAGATAACCCTGCGCCTGCGGCGCCGGCGTGAGCGGATGCCGGTCGAGAAAACCCGGCAGCAGCGCAGCGCTGTTGCAGGCACGCGGGTTGTACTTCATGGTGCAGGAACCCAGCGGATAGAACTGGGTGTCGACCGAGAAGTTCTTCTGCGACAGGCGCGTGTAATGCCGCACCGCGTCCAACTCGGATACCTGCGGCAGGGCCGCAGGTCGGGCGCGCCGGAAACGCTCCGGCACCGACGAGACCGGCGCATGCAGCGGTGCCTGCGTCGGCGCCCGGCGCGCGGCGCGCGAACGTTCGAAGATCAGCATGGATCGGTCCGGTGACATCGGTCTGGTCATCAACCCAGGGCCGCGATGGCCTTGTCGTAGTCGGGCTCCTGCGTGATTTCCGGCACCAGCTCCGTGTAGGCCACCTTGCCGTTGTCGTCGACCACCACCACCGCGCGGGCGGTGATGCCGGCGAGCGGGCCGTCCTCGATCAGCACGCCGTAGTCCTTGGCGAACTTGCGATCGCGCATCATGGACAAGGTCACGACCTTGTCGACGTTCTCGGCGGCGCAGAAGCGCGATTGCGCGAACGGCAGATCGGCGGACACGATGAGCACCGTCACGTCGTCGCGGTTGGCGACCAGTTCGTTGAACTTCTTGGTCGAGGTCGCGCAGACGCCCGTGTCGAGGCTCGGCACGATGTTGAGCAGCAGCTTCCTGCCCTTGTAGTCGCCGAGCGACACGTCCTGCAGGTCCTTGTTCACGAGATTGAAGTCGGGCGCCTTCTTACCGGTCTTCGGCAGGTCGTCGTTGGTGTGGATCTTGTTGCCCTGGAGAGTGATCTTGGCCATGGTCTGTTCCTCTTCGACTGGATTGCGTGATCGGGATGATTCGGTCGCGGGCATGGCCCGCGCCTGCGGCGGTTGTCAGCCGGCCAGCAGTTCTTTCAACACCTGAGCGTAGCGGTCGAGGTCGGCCGGCGTCCGCGTCTCGGTGACACAGACGAGCAGACAGTCGGCGAGTTCCGGGTAATCGCGCCCGAGCGCATAACCGCCGACCACGCCGCGTGCTGCCATCGCCTCGACGACCCCGGCGGCATCGCGATCGAGCCGTAATACCACTTCATGGAAATGCTCGCCCGCGAAGGCCGGATGCACGCCGAGCGGCACCAGACGTTCGACCAATGTCTGCGTGTTGGCGCTGCACTGCGCCGCCACCCGCTCCAGACCCTCGGCCCCGAGCAGCGCCATGTGGATGGTGGCGGCAGTCACCAGCAAACCCTGGTTGGTGCAGATGTTCGAGGTCGCCTTGGAACGGCGGATGTGCTGTTCGCGCGCCTGAAGCGTGAGCACGAATCCGGGGCGGCCGTCGGCATCGACGGTACGCCCGACCAGCCGGCCGGGCATCTGCCGCACGTGTTCCTTGCGGCAGCACAGGAAACCGAAATACGGACCGCCGTGCGACAGCGGCGAGCCGAGCGGCTGACCGTCGCCGCAGACGATGTCGGCGCCCTTGCTGCCCCATTCGCCGGGCGGCTTGAGCAGCGCGAGACTGACCGGGTTCACGAGCGCGATGACGAGCGCGCCGTTGCGTTCGGCCCAGGCGGTGAGTTCGTCGACCTCTTCGTAGACGCCGAAGAAGTTCGGCTGCGGCACGACGATGGCGGCGAATTCCTGACCCTCGTGCGCAGCCAGCGCGGCCGCGTCGATGCCGCCGCTCGCCGCGCCGTAGGGCAGTTCCACCAGTTCGATGTTCTGCGGTTCGACGATCGCGCGTACCGTCGCGCGGTAGGCCGGATGCACGGTCTGCGGCATCAGCACGCGCCGCGATTCGCTGCGGCGTTGTGCGCGCACCGCCATCAGCACCGCCTCGGCCAGCGCCGAGGCACCGTCGTAGAGCGAGGCGTTGGAGATGTCCATGCCGGTGAGCGCGCACATCATCGATTGGTATTCGTAGATGATCTGCAGGGTGCCCTGGCTCGCCTCCGGCTGATATGGCGTGTAGGCGCTGTAGAACTCGCCGCGCGTGGCGATCGCCCACACGGCGGCCGGGATGTGATGGTCGTAGGCGCCGGCGCCGACGAAGTTCAACGGCGCATCGCCGCCCGCGCGCTCGCGCATCAGGCGCATGACCTCCATCTCGGACAATGCCGACGGCAGGTCCTGCGGCACCTCGGAACGCAAAGCCGCCGGAATCTCGTCGAACAGGTCGTCGATGTGCTCGACGCCGATGGCGGCGAGCATCTCGCGCACGTCGGCCTCGGTATGCGGAATGAAGGGCACGGGATCTTTCTCGACGTGGTTTCAGTCGGCGCTCGCGACGGCTGCGTAATCGGCCGCACTCAGCAACGCGTCGATCGCGGACGCGTCGTCGGCCTTGATGCGGAACAGCCAGCCGTCGGCATAGGGTTCCGAATTGACCAGCTCGGGGCTGTCGGCGAGCGCGTCATTGACCGCGACGATCTCGCCGTTCACCGGCGCATAGACGTCGGAGGCGGCCTTCACCGATTCCACCACGGCGCAGGCCTCGCCGGCCTTCACCTGCCGGCCGACCTTCGGCAGCTCGACGAACACCAGATCACCCAGCAATTCCTGGGCGTGGTCACTGATGCCCACCGTGCATGTGCCATCGGACTCCGCGCGCAGCCACTCGTGGCTCTTGGCGTACTTGAGTTCGGCAGGAACGTTGCTCATGTTGGTCTCCCGGTTGCAGTGGTTTCGATACAGGATTTTCCGTGCCGCGCGAAGGGCGGGCGCACCACGCGCGCCGGCTGCCAGTTGCCACGGATTTCTACTTCGCAGCGATCCCCGGTTTCGAGCGGCACGCGGGCCAGTGCGATCGACAGCCCGAGCGTGGGCGAGAAACTGCCGCTGGTGGTGATGCCTTCGGCGCCGCCGGCGATGCGCACGCGCTGATGGGCACGCAGCACGCCCCGGCCTTCGAGCACCAGCCCGACGAAACGCGTCGGGACGCCGCGCGAGCGCTGTTCTTCCAGCGCGGCGCGGCCGATGAAATCGCGTTCCTCCGGTTTCCAGGCCACGGTCCAGGCCAGCCCGGATTCGAGCGGCGTCACCGTCTCGTCCATGTCCTGGCCGTACAGGTTCATGCCCGCCTCGAGACGCAGCGTGTCGCGCGCGCCGAGTCCGGCCGGGCGCACGCCGGTATCGAGCAACGCGCGCCACAATGCCGCGATGTCGGCGGCGGGCACCATCATCTCAAAACCGTCTTCACCGGTATAGCCGGTGCGGGCCACCATCTGCGGACCGACCTCGCAGGCGTGGAACGGCGACAGCGCCGCCACGGCGTCGCGATCCCGTTCCTGAAACAGCGCCAGCACGCGCTCGCGCGCCTGCGGTCCCTGCACCGCCAGCATCGCCAGATCCTTGCGCTCGTTGATCTGCACACTGCCAGGCAGGCGCTCACGCAACCATGCCAGATCCTTGTCGCGCGTACCGGCATTTACCACCAGGCGAAAACGACTGTCGTCCAGGCGGTACACGATCAGGTCGTCCTTCACCCCGCCCTGCTCGTTCAGCATACAGGCGTACAGCGCCGCACCGGGCGACTGCAACCTGGCGACGTCGTTGGCGAGCAGATGGCGCAGACCGGCCTCGGCCTCGATGCCCTGAAAATCCACGATGCCCATGTGGGAGACGTCGAACATGCCCGCGGCCTGCCGCACGGCGTGATGTTCCTCGATCTGCGAACCGTAGTGGACGGGCATCGACCAGCCGGCGAAATCGACCATGCGGGCGCCGGCCTCGATGTGCTGTTCATATAAAGGTGTGCGTAGGGTCATGCGGGACGGGTTCCGTCAGGAAGGGGGCCGGGAATGATGCTGGCAGTTTGGCGGCTGCGGCGCAACCGCGGGCCAACACCGCGGGCGAGTCGCCTACGCGCGGGCCAGGCTCGGCAATTCGCCCGCGAGCCCCATCGCGCGACGGATCAATCCGCGCTTGAGCGGGCCGATGCGGTCGACCACGTCGAGACCGGTGTTGCGCAGCCATTGCACGGGCGGCAGCGGGTTGCCGAACAGTGCACGAAAACCCTCCATCGCCCGCATCATGATGATGTCCTCGCCGCGGCGCGCGCGCTCGTAACGGCGCAACACGCGCAGGTCGCCGAGATCACGGCCGCCGGCCCCGAGCAAGACGTCGGCGAGCGTCGCGGCATCCATGAGACCGAGGTTGACGCCCTGGCCGGCCAGCGGATGAATGGTGTGCGCCGCATCGCCGACCAACGCGACGCGCGGACGCACGTAGACGCCGGCCTGCGAGCCGCGCAAAGGAAACGCACCGCGCGAGCCGCTGTCGATGATCGTGCCCAGACGATGCGCGAAGGCCTCGCCGAGCACTTCGCGAAAGGCCGCGTCGTCCAGCGCCATGATTTCCTCGGCGTGTGCCTCGCCGGTCGACCAGACGATCGAGCACTGGCCGTCGGACAAGGGCAGGAAGGCGAGCGGACCAGCGGGCAGGAAACGCTGCCAGGCGGTGGCAAGATGCGGCAGTTCGGTGGCGACGGTGCAGGTGACGGCCTGCTGGTGATAGCTGTGGATCTCGACCGCGATGCCGGCCAGTTCGCGCAGACGCGAACGCGCGCCGTCGGCGCCGACCGCCAGCGGCGCCTCCAGTACGCGACCGTCGTCCAGGCGCACGCGCGCCGCACGGTCGTCGACGTCCAGCCCGGCCAGCGCGGCGGGGCAGAACAGCGTGATCGCGGGCAGACGGCGTACGCCGTCCAGCAGCGCGAGCTGGATGACGCGGTTCTCGATGATGTGGCCGAGATCGGGTTCACCGATCTCCTCGGCGTGAAAGCGGATCACACCGGAACCGGCCGCATCCCACACCTCCATCGCCTGATAGGGACTGATGCGGCGTGTGCGCATGCCGCGCCAGGCGTCGAGGCGTTCGAACACGCGCTGCGAGGCGCGCGTAATCGCAGAGACGCGGATGTCGTGCGGCTGCGCGGAATCGAAGGCCGGCGGTTCCGCCGCCTCCAGCAACGCCACGCGCAGGTCGGCGCGCGCGAGCGCCAGCGCGAGCGCCGAACCCACCATGCCACCGCCGACGATGACGACGTCGAAGCGCTGAATCATGTCCGATCTCCTGCACGCAGGGCATCGAGATCGCCGCCGCGCGCCAGCAGCGGCAGGCGTCCGCGCAGGCCCATGCCCTGACGCGCGAACCAGTGACGCAGTGACGGACACAGATCCATGCCCACGAGCCCGACGCCGCGCAGATGACCGAAACCGGGCCAGGGATTGGTGAACACGCGCACCAGCGCATCGGTCATGCGCACGACCGTATCGAGATCGTCACGGCGCCACGCCTGATAGCGTTCGAGCAATGCGGGATCGCCCGGATCGCCGCCGTTCGCGACTGTCTCGTACAGCAGCTCGGTCAGAACGGCGACGTCGCGCAGCGCGAGATTGAGTCCCTGCCCAGAAACCGGATGAATGGTATGCGAGGCATTGCCGACCAGCACCAGGCGATGCGCGATGTCCGTCTCCGCGCGCAACAGCGACAGCGGATAGCTCGCACGCGCACCCATCTTCACGCAACGGCCGAGGCGATGACCGAAGCGCGCATGCAGTTCGGAAAGAAAGGCCGCATCGTCGAGCGCGAGGGTCTCTTCGAGTCGGTCGTCGGGGCGCGTCCATACCAGCGCACAGCGCCCGCCGCTCATCGGCAGCAGGGCGAGCGGACCGTCGTCGGTGAAGCGTTCGTAGGCGACGTGTTCGTGATGCCGCTGCGGCGTGACGTTCGCGATCACGGCGGTCTGGTGATAGGGCGTTTCGTGCACGCCGATGCCGGCCATCTCGCGCAGTTCGGAGCGGCTGCCGTCGGCCGCCACCAGCAGGTGCGTGGTCAGTGTGCGTTCACCGTCGGCGGTATCGACGCGCAAACGCAGCCGGTCGCCCGCGTCCTCGAAGCTGCGGATACGTGCCGGCATCCACCTGCTCACGGCCGCGTCGGCGAGCGCCGCCGTCAACACGCGGCCGAGCGCGCGATTCTCGACCACGTAGCCGAGCGCCGGCACACCCTCCTCGCGATGGTCCATGCGCGTGACGCCGAAGTGTCCGCGCTGCGAGACGTGGATGCGCAGGATCGGCGTCGCATCGGCCTCCAGTTCCCGCCACAGGCCGAGCCCCTCGAACACGCGCCGCGAACCCATCGCCACCGCGGTGGCGCGGTCGTCGTAGCTCGGCTGGCCCGGCAGTTCGTAGGCATGCGCCTCGATCACCGCCACGCGCAGGCCGCTGCCGGCGAGCGCGATGCCGAGCGTCGCACCGACCAGCCCGCCGCCCGCGATGGTCACGTCGAAGTCGGTGTTCGGGGTTGCGTCACTCATATATATGTATCCGTGCGCGCCATCATCGATCCGACATCAGTTCCTCGACCGCATCGGCGTCGCGCGGCAGGTCGTCGGTCAGGATCTCGTTGCCGTCGGCGGTGATCAGCACGTCGTCCTCGATCCGGATGCCGATGTCCCAGTAACGCTTGGGCGCGCCGCGGGTGCCGGCCGCGACGTACAGGCCGGGCTCGATGGTGAGCGCCATGCCGGGTTCGAGCAGACGCCACTGATCGTCGAGCTTGTAGTCGCCGACGTCGTGCACGTCGAGTCCGAGCCAGTGGCCGGTGCGGTGCATGTAGTACTTGCGATAGGCCTCGTCCTTGATGAGCTTGGCCGGCCGGCCCTTGAGCAGGCCGAGCGACACGAGACCGCGCGTGAGCGTGGTCACCGCCGCCGTGTGCGGATCGTTCCAGTGATTGCCGGGCAGTGCCTTGGCCACCGCCGCCGCATGTGCCTCCAGCACCAGCTCGTACAGTTCGCGCTGCGGTGGACTGAAGCGGCCGTTGACGGGGAAGGTGCGCGTGATGTCGCTGGCGTAGCCCTCGTGTTCGCAGCCGGCGTCGATCAGCAGCAGATCGCCGTCACGCAGCTCGCCGTCGTTTTCCGTGTAGTGCAGGATGCAGCCGTTGGCGCCGCCGCCGACGATCGGCGGATAGGAAGGCGTCATACCGTTGCGACGGAATTCGTACAGCAGTTCGGCCTCGACCTGGTATTCCATCATGCCGGGTTCGCACACTTGCATCGCACGCCGGTGCGCGGCCATCGCGACCTTCGCCGACTGGCGCATCGCGGCGACCTCGGCACGCGACTTGTGCAGCCGCATGTCGTGCAGCAGATATTCCAGCGACACGAACTCATGCGGCGGATGCACGCCCTTGCGGCCCTGCGCACGCAGGCGGTTGACCCAGCCCATCAGGCGCTGGTCGAATTCGGGATCGCGGCCGAGCGTGGTATAGACGCGACTGCGATCCTCCAGCAGGCCGGGCAGGATGTCGTCGATGTCGCCGATCGGAAAAGAATCGTCGGCGCCGTAGCGTTCGACCACCCCCTCCTGTCCGGCGCGACGCCCATGCCAGGTTTCCATCACCGGATCGCGCTCGCGGCAGAACACGATGTACTGACCCGGCCCACGCCCCGGCACCAGCACCGCCACCGCCTCCGGTTCCTGAAACCCGGTGAGATACAGGAAGTCGCTGTCCTGACGGTACGGGTACTCGACGTCGTGATTGCGCAGACGCACCGGCGCGGCAGGGATCACCGCGATGGCACCGTCGCCCATGACGCGCATGAGCTGGTTGCGGCGACGGACGAATTCACGCGGGGGAATGGACACTCGGAAAACTCCAGGCTATTGAAGACGCGGCGGCGCCTTGATCGGCTGCATCTCCTCGTTGAGGAGCAGCACGCCAGCACGCACATATTCGAGCACCTCCATGTAGGCGCGTTCGCTTTCCTCGTCCTCGTCCAGATCGAAACCCGCGCGCGCGATCTCCACCAGATCGCGCAGCACCTCGGCCGAGTCGGCGGGCAGGCGGCTGTCCTCGCTGATGCCACCCAGCGCCAGACCGTACAGATAGCCCTGACACCAGCGTCCGAGCGCATCCACGCGCAGGCGCAACGAATCGTCGTCCCCCGGCAGCAGCAGTTCGAAGGCCATCGCCGGATCGTTCAATTGCAGGCGCGTGAGCGCAAACAGATGCGACAGCATCTGCCGCGCATCTTCCATTACCTCCGGCGTCGCCTCGGCGGCATCGGCCGACAAAACCTCGCGTACCCAGGCCGCCTCGTCGGTTGCCAGATTGAGCGTCAGCATGCCGCACAAAGCGCCGTGACCCTCGGCCGCATCGGCGCGCGCACCGACGGCTTCGAGTACGGCGTCGACGGATTGGTAATCGGGCAACCGATCGGATGACATCAGGGCGCCTCGTGGGCCGGTGGGGGAGCGGGACTCACCTCCGGCGGGAGGATGAGCGAACGGCACTCATCTTAACATCGGCGGCACACGGCACGAACACCGTCATGCCATCCGGCGCGCACGTGTACCACCACTTTGCGACGCAAGTTGACGCCCTCCGGACCCAAGCCTAGTATTTGCCCATGGCCAACGATCATCCCAACGGCGATCCCGCCGAACAGGAACTGAAGAAGCTCGAATACCGCATCAACGAGCTGATCAAGACCTGCGAGCGGTTGAAGGACGAGAATCGCATCCTGCGCGATCAGCAGTCGTCGTTGCTGTCCGAGCGCGACGCGCTGCTGGAGAAGAACGAGCAGGCGCGCATCAAGGTGGAATCGATGATCATGCGCCTGAAGTCGATGGAGCAGCCGGCATGAGCGCATCGGCCACGCCCATCACCGTGTTCATCATGGGCAAGGAATACCGCATCGCCTGTCCGGATGACGAGCGCAGCAGCCTGCTCGCATCGGCCAGCCTGCTGGATCAGCGCATGCAGGAGATCCGCGACGGCGGCCGCGTGATCGGCGCCGACCGCATCGCTGTCATGGCCGCGCTGAACCTGACCCATGAGATGTTGCAGATGCGCGCGCAGCGCGAAAATGCCGGCCGCACCCTGGCGATGCAGATGCGCAGTCTCCAGGATCGGATCGAGGACGCGTTGGAACAGAATCGCCAGATGGAATTATGAGCCTTGTCGAAACCATCGGCAGCCCATATATCCAGATTACTGAAGAGTCACACAGGTCAGAAAAGGGCACCTCTGCGGTGTACGTGAGCGACTGGGTAGTATCCTTGAGCCTAATTCCTTACCCCGGGAGCCGAACTGCCGATGCCGTTGCGCATGTCCGCCGCGTGCGGAAAGCCTGAAGCATCACCTCGGTTCCCACTTGAACCTTTGGTTCAAGGTCGAAGGTCTGCCACGGCACAGGCGGAGCGTGCCCCCCTTATTCAGGAACCTGCGACTGAAAGCTGCACCTCGTCTCCTTCTCCCTCGGGGAGAAGGTGGCCCGAAGGGCCGGATGAGGAGCGAGACCGTCAGGTTCCACGCAAGAAGCCGCAGGCGCACTTCCGCGGCGGTCTCGTCCTCCACCGGTCACCGGCACGCAGCCGCCGGCCCCGGAAACCATGATGTCCCCACCCTCCCGCGACGATCTGCGCCGACAGTTGCGTGCCGAGCGCCAGGCGCTGCCGTTGCGTGAGCGCGAGCGGCTGGCGCGCCTCGTGGCGCGCCAGGTGATCGCTTCACCAATGTTTCGCAGCAGCCATCACATCGCGGCCTACATACCCTGCCGCGGCGAAGTGGACCCGACACCGATCCTGCACGAGGCCAGGCAACGCGGCAAACGCATCTACCTGCCGGTGCTGTCGCGCCTGCACGCAAGGCGCATGTGGTTCGTCGAATGGACCCCCAAGACGCGCTTCGTGAACAACCGCTTCGGCATTCCGGAACCGCGCGGCACACGCAATGGACGGGGACACACGCACATCGCGCGTCTGGATCTGGTCCTCACACCACTGGTCGCCTTCGATCGTCACGGTCATCGCATCGGCATGGGTGGCGGCTATTACGACACCTCGTTCGCGCAACTCAACCATCGGCTCGCGTGGCGCAAACCGCGCCTGCTCGGTCTGGCCTATGCGTTTCAGGAAGCTGGGCAGATCGAACATCACCCCTGGGACGTGCATCTCGATGCCATCGCCACCGAGAAGCAGCTGATCGTTCCGTGAGCGAGCCAACGCGGCACCTTCCCGAACGTCCCGACAATCATCCACGGAGCACACGATGGCCTATTGGCTGATGAAATCCGAACCCGATGTCTTCGGCATCGACGACCTCGAACGCGTGCGCATCGAACCCTGGGACGGCGTTCGCAACTATCAGGCGCGCAACATGATGCGCGACCAGATGAAGCTCGGCGACCTCGCCTTCCTCTATCACTCCAACTGCGAGGTGCCCGGCATCGTCGGCATCATGCGCATTGAGCGCGAGGGTTACCCGGACGAAACGGCGCGCGACCCGGAATCGAAATACCACGATCCCGCCGCCACAACGGACAATCCGCGCTGGTATCGCGTCGACGTCGGCTTCGTGCGTCGCCTGCCGCGCAACGTTCCGTTGTCCGAGCTCAAGGCCCGTGCGGAACTCGCCGGCATGCCGCTGGTACGCAAGGGCAACCGACTATCGGTGATGCCGGTCACGCCGCAGGAATGGCAGTGCATTCTGAACATGGCCGGTGAGTGAGCGCACTCGCGCGGACGTTTCGATCGTCGCTGCGACCGCACTTCCGGAATTGCAGAATCACGCACCGAATGCAGTCGGTCGGAGAGTCATTCACGCATCGACGGATGTCTCGCGACGAGTAGAGAAGGGTGCATCGATGAGGTCGTGAGCGCAGTGAAAAAATCGGTCCGCAAAAAAGCGTTCACGAATACAAAAAAATCTCTAGTATTTTGAAACGGGTTGATTATACTCAGGTGCGGGTATCCGCACCTTACGCTCGGAGGGAAAACTAAATGGCAATAAAGAAAGCTGCTGTGAAGAAGAAGGCCGCTGTTAAGAAGAAGGCGGCTCCGAAGAAAAAGGTCGCTCTTAAAAAGGTGGCCGTGAAGAAGAAGGCTGCGGTGAAGAAGAAAGCCGCAACCAAGAAGAAGGCGGCTCCGAAGAAAAAAGCAGCCGTGAAGAAGAAGGCGGCTCCGAAGAAGAAGGCCGCTGCAAAGAAGAAGGCGGCTCCGAAGAAAAAAGCAGCCGTGAAGAAGAAGGCGGCTCCGAAGAAGAAGGCCGCAACCAAGAAGAAGGTGGCCCGCAAGAAGACGGTGGCGATGCCCGCCGCCAGTTGAGCGAGGTACCGAGGGAGCGAAAAGTAGCGCTCCCGTTCATGAAAAGGGGTCCGCATGCGGACCCCTTTTTTTGTGGCCTGTCGCCGCAGCCGGACGACGGGGTTCAACCCAGGAACAGGCGATACACCGGGTTCTCCATCTCGTCCCACCACGGGTAACCCACCTCCTCCAGGAAGGCATGAAAGCGGCGCTTGTCCCGCTCGGGCACCTGCATGCCGACCAGCACGCGCCCGTAGGCGGCACCGTGATTGCGGTAGTGGAACAGCGAGATGTTCCAGTCCGAACCCATGCGGGTCAGAAAATTCAGCAACGCCCCCGGCCGTTCCGGAAACTCGAAACGGTAGACGATCTCGTCCTGCACGTTCGGCGCATGCCCGCCGACCATGTGCCGCAGATGGACCTTGGCCATCTCGTTGTCCGACAGGTCGACCACCGGATAGCCCTTCTCCTCCAGATGCCGGCGGATGTGCTCGCGCTCGACATCACCCTCGGTCAGACGGATGCCGACGAACACCTGCGCATCCCGCGCATCGGCGTAGCGATAGTTGAACTCGGTGATGCCGCGCTTGCCGATCGCGCGACAGAAGGTGCGGAAGCTGCCCGGCCGTTCCGGAATGGTGACGGCGAACAGGGCCTCGCGGCGCTCGCCGAGTTCGGCCCGTTCGGCGACGTGACGCAGACGGTCGAAGTTGATGTTGGCGCCACTGTTGATCGCCACCAGACGTGCGTCGCGCAGTCCGTGTCGTTCGACGTACTTCTTGAGACCGGCCACCGCCAGCGCGCCCGCGGGTTCCGACACGGCGCGCGTGTCGTCGAAGATGTCCTTGATGGCGGCGCATATCTCGTCGGTGCTGACGAGCAGCATCCCGTCGACCAACTCGCGCGCGAGCCGGAAGGTCTCCTTGCCGACCTGCTTCACCGCCGCGCCGTCGGCGAAGATGCCGACCTGATCCAGCACCACGCGCCGCCCCTTTTCGAGCGCGCGCGTCATCGACGGCGCGTCGTCCGGCTCCACGCCGATGATGCGGATCTCGGGACGCAACGCCTTTATATATGAGGCGACGCCACCGATCAGCCCGCCGCCGCCGACGCTGACGAAGACGGCATCCAGCGGACCCGGATGCTGACGCAGGATTTCCATCGCCACCGTGCCCTGACCGGCGATCACGTCGGGATCGTCGTAGGGATGAATGAAGGCCAGTCCCTGGTCGGCGGCGAGTTGCATCGCGTGGTCGCAGGCCTCGTCGTAACTGTCGCCGAACAGCACGGCCTTGGCGCCGAGGTTGCGCACCGACTCGACCTTGATCGAAGGCGTAGTGACGGGCATCACGATCACCGCCTTGGTGCCCAGACGCTGACTCGCGAGCGCCACACCCTGCGCGTGATTGCCGGCGGAGGCTGCGATCACGCCGCGCGCGCGGACCTCTTCCGGCAGGAGATAGATCTTGTTGTAGGCACCACGCAGCTTGAACGAGAACACCGGTTGCAGGTCCTCGCGCTTGAGCAGCACATGACTGCCGAGCCGGCGCGACAGTCCGGGCATGGGGTCGAGCGGCGTCTCGCGCGCCACGTCGTAGACGCGGGCGGTCAGAATCCTCTCCAGATAGCGTTTGGGCATGGTGTTTCCGGAAGCAGGGAGCGAAGTTCACAGCTTATAGCTTTCACCCCCGTGCTTGAAGCGCAACCGGCTTGCCGATACGCTTGCGGGCCAAGAAAGACCGTCGCACAGCGGCACCTCAGATCCTCCCTCCAGCGGGAGCAGGTGGCCCGAAGGGCCGGATGAGGAGGGCGCCACGCGACGAGTCCCCATAACAGACGAGCACACGCACAGGAAGACATCCCATGACACAAGACGAAATGAAGAAGGCCGCAGCCGAGGCCGCGATCGAATACGTGCAGCCCGGCATGATCATCGGCATCGGCACCGGCTCCACCGCCAACCATTTCATCGATGCCCTGGCCCGCATCAAGGGCAGGATCGAAGGCACGGTCGCGAGTTCCGAGGCCAGCGCCAAGCGTCTGCGCGATCACGGCATTCCGGTGCTCGACCTGAACAGCGCCGGCCAGCTCTCGCTCTACGTCGACGGCGCCGACGAGGCCACCCGTCACCTGCATCTGATCAAGGGCGGCGGTGGCGCACTCACGCGCGAAAAGATCGTGGCGGCGGCGAGCGAGAAGTTCGTCTGCATCGCAGACGACTCGAAGCTGGTGGACCTGCTCGGCGCCTTCCCGCTGCCGGTCGAGGTGATTCCGATGGCGCGCAGCTACGTCGCGCGCGAGCTGGTCAAGCACGGCGGCCGACCGCAGTTGCGCGAGGGCTTCACCACCGACAACGGCAATCTGATCCTCGACGTCCACAACCTCCAGATCATGGACCCGGTCGCGCTCGAAACCGAACTCAACCAGATCGCCGGCGTGGTCACGGTCGGCATCTTCGCGCGGCGGCCGGCCGACGTGCTGATCCTGGGCGGCAAGGACGGCGTGCGCACGCTGAAATAATCCGACCTCGCCGATCGGCTTGTGGTAGAGTGCGCGCAGTTTGTAGACGGGTGCCGCCCCGGAATGACCTCTGGCGGCATCCACTGAGTACCTCCTGATTCGCTTCGCTGTTTCGCTTCGCGTTTCGATGGCCGGTATTCACAAACCGGTCGCGGACAGCCCGCCAAGGCCTTTCCCCGATGTCCCTTCGACTGCCGACCCCATGACGGGCCGGTCTGCCTTGGCGTTTGCGTACGAGGAATATCATTCATGCCTTTTTCCAATCTTGGACTTTCCCCCGCCCTGCTGCGTGCCATCGCCGATCAGGGTTACGACGCCCCGACGCCCGTGCAGCAGCAGGCGATCCCCGCCGTGCTGGAAGGCCGCGACCTGATGGCCAGCGCCCAGACCGGCACCGGCAAGACCGCCGCCTTCACGCTGCCGATGCTGCAAATCCTCATGGACGGCGCCAGCGGCGCCCGTCGTCAGGTGCGCGCGCTGGTGCTGACGCCGACGCGTGAACTGGCCGCCCAGGTGCACGAGAGCGTGCGCACCTACGGCGCCCACCTGCCGCTGCGCTGCACCGAGATCTACGGCGGCATGGCCATGCACCCGCAGGTCAACGCGCTGCGCAAGGGCGTCGACATCGTGGTCGCCACGCCGGGCCGCTTGCAGGACCACCTCGACCGCCGCAACGTCGATCTGTCCGGCGTGCAGATGCTGGTGCTGGACGAGGGCGATCGCATGCTCGACATGGGCTTCCTGCCGGCGATCGAACGTATCCTGAAGGAACTGCCGACCGATCGGCAGACGATGCTGTTCTCCGCCACCTTCTCCGGCCCGATCCGCAAGCTGGCCCAGCGCCTGCTGAAGGATCCGCAGTTGATCGAGGTCGCGCGTCCGAACAGCGTCAACGACATGGTCACGCAGGCCGCCTATCTGGTCGACGGCGCGCGCAAGCGCGAGCTGCTCGCCCACCTGATCGGCTCGCAGGACTGGAAGCAGGTGCTGGTGTTCACGCGCACCAAGCACGGCGCCGACCGCCTCGCCAAGCAACTGACGCAGGACGGCATCGACGCCACCTCGATCCACGGCGACAAGACCCAGGGCCAGCGCAGCCGTGCGCTCGCGCAGTTCAAGCGTCAGTCCGTGCGCGCGCTGGTCGCCACCGACGTGGCCGCGCGCGGTCTCGACATCGACCAGCTCCCGCACGTGGTCAACTTCGATCTGCCGCTCAATCCGGAAGACTACGTGCACCGCATCGGTCGCACCGGCCGCGGCGGCCTGACCGGCACCGCGACTTCGCTGGTGTGCTTCGAGGAACGGAATCAGTTCACCGCCATCAAGCGTCTGCTCAACAGCGAGATCGCGGCCAACGTGGTCGAGGGCTTCGAGCCGCAGCAGCGCAGCTTCGACCGCCCGGCCGGCGGCAAGCACCGCAAGGGCGCCGCGCCGCGTCATATTGCGCCGCGCGACGGTGCACCGCGCTCGAATGGTCCGCGTCCGAGCGGCTCGCATCCGAGTGGCAACGGCCCGCGCCGCGACAAGCCGGCGAACGGCAGCGCGCGTCCGCATCACCACCGCCGTGGCGACGCGAACCGCGGCAACGGCACGCGACGGGAGTTCTGACGGGAGCCACGATTGGCGTCCGACAGGTCGAAAGGGCCGTCTCGCGAGAGACGGCCCTTTTTCGTTTCCCGGCACGGCCCCGTCACGGCTTGCCGGTCGACCCACCGCCCGCTAACCTGAGCGCCTCATCTCCAACCTCCCGCGCTTCATCCCATGGACGATCCAGCCCACATCCTGCACAGCGTCTTCGGTTACAAGGCCTTCCGCCCGCCGCAGGACGAGGTCATCGACACACTGATGGCCGGCGGCGACGCGCTGGTCATCATGCCGACCGGCGGCGGCAAGTCGCTGTGCTACCAGATCCCCGCCATCGCCCGCGACGGCACCGGCGTCATCGTCTCGCCACTCATCGCGCTGATGCAGGATCAGGTCGCGGCGCTGCGACAGAACGGCGTGCGCGCGGCCTTCCTCAACTCGACGCTGGACCCGGCCTCGGCGCGCGCGATCGAGGAGCGGCTGCTCGCCGGCGAACTCGATCTCCTGTACGTGGCGCCCGAACGCCTGATGCTCCCGCGCATGCTGGACCTGCTGGAACGCGCGCGACTCGCGCTGTTCGCGATCGACGAGGCGCATTGCGTGTCGCAATGGGGTCACGACTTCCGTCCCGAATACATCCAGCTCTCGGTGCTGCACGAACGTTTTCCGGAGGTGCCGCGCATCGCGTTGACGGCCACCGCCGACGAACCGACGCGGCGCGAGATCGCCACCCGTCTGGCGCTCGAAAACGCCCGTCATTTCGTCTGCGGCTTCGATCGCCCGAACATCCGCTACCGCATCGCGCAGAACGACGGCGGCGCGCGCGAACGCCTGCTGCGCTTCATCCAGGACGAACACGCGGGCGACGCCGGCATCGTCTATTGCCTGTCGCGCAAGCGGGTCGAGGAGATCGCCGCATGGCTGTCCGGCAAGGGCCTCGCCGCCCTGCCCTATCACGCCGGCCTGCCGGCCGAGACGCGGGCACTGCACCAGACTCGTTTTCTCAACGAGGAAGGCGTCATCATCGTCGCCACCATCGCCTTCGGCATGGGCATCGACAAGCCGAACGTGCGCTTCGTGGCGCATCTGAACCTGCCGAAGAGCATCGAGGCCTATTACCAGGAAACCGGCCGCGCGGGGCGCGATGGTCTGCCGGCCGACGCCTGGATGGCGTACGGACTCCAGGACGTCATCACGCTGCGCCAGATGCTCGAAACCTCCGAGGCCGACGACACGCACAAACGCGTCGAACGCCACAAGCTCGACGCCATGCTCGGCCTGTGCGAACTCACCACCTGCCGCCGTCAGGCCCTGCTCGCCTATTTCGGCGACCGGCTGCCCGCACCCTGCGGCAACTGCGACAACTGCCTGTCGCCGCCCGAATCCTGGGACGCCACGGTACCGGCGCAGAAGGCCCTGTCCTGCGTCCATCGCACCGGCAGCCGCTTCGGCGTCAACTATCTCGTCGACGTGCTGCGCGGTCGCGACGACGAACGCATCCGGCGTTTCGGTCATGACCGTACCAGCGTGTTCGGCATCGGCCAGGATCTGTCGCAGAACGAATGGCGCGGCGTGTTCCGCCAGCTCATCGCGCGCGGCCTGCTCGCCGTCGACCTCGAAGGCCACGGCGCGCTGCGTCTCACCGACGACTGCCGTCCGCTGCTGCGCGGCGAAACCTCGCTCTGGCTGCGGCGCGACTTGAAGCCGGAGAAACGCAAGAAGGCCAAGGCCGGCGCCCGGCGTGCATTCCGGACCGACGCCGACCAGCAGTTGTGGGAAGCCCTGCGTGCAAGGCGGCGTGATCTGGCCGAGGAACAGGGCGTGCCGCCCTACGTCGTGTTCCACGACGCGACGCTGGCGGAAATGGTCGAACTGCGTCCGCAGACGCTCGGCGAACTCTCGCGCATCTCGGGCGTCGGCGAACACAAGCTCGACGCCTATGGCGAGGACATGCTGGCGGTGATCCTGGAACATGGCGACCGCGACGACGCGGAAGACGACGACCGGCCCGACACCGCCGCCGAGACCCTGCAACTGTTCCGCCTCGGCATGGACGTCGAGGCGATTGCCACACGACGCGGCCTGAAGGCGACTACCATCTACGGCCATCTCACCGCCGCGATCGAACGCGGCGAAGTGGACCTGCGCGAAGTCCTGCCGTTGCCGGAAGACGAGATCGAAATCATCCGCACGACACTGAGCGAACATGGCGGCACCGCGCTCAAACCCGTGTTCGAGGCACTGGGCGAAAGATATTCCTACGAGGTACTGCGTTGCGTCCGGGCCGCCTCGTAGCGGTTCGTGCGCGCCGTGTGGGAGCGGCTCTGCCGCGATCGGACTCGGCACGTTGCGCTGTCGCGGCAGAGCCGCTCCCACACCTCCCGCGCCTTTCGTCTCACACCGCCCCATCCGCTATACTTCCCTCCACATCCCAACCTCTCTTGACGCCGGATATGGATCTTGTCTGAACCCCGTCGTCGATGCACCGCCCGCATGGGTGGCGCCCTTCGACGACCTCTCCTCGGTGGCGGTGCCGACACCGGCCCCGCCGATGACTGCGCGCTTGCGCGCGTTCCGGTCATGCAGCCACGGCAGCCGCCGATTGCGGACGGCCGTTCGTTGCATGCCGGTCCGATACGAGTGGATCAGACATGTCCAGCAATACTCCAACCCCGACGCTGGCCCGGCTGGGCTGGCACACGTTCTTTGAACGACAGATCGACGACGCACGACGGCATCTGCACGCCGCACGCGTGATCGGCCAACATCACGAACGACTGCGCATCCAGCACGAGCACGGCATCCACGACGCCGCCGTTGCGGGCGCGTTGCGTCATGCGGGCAGACTTCCCGTCGTCGGCGACTGGGTGCTGTTCGCGGACTACGGCGGCACGGCACGCATCGAGGCATGCCTGCACGCACGCAGCCTGCTCGCCCGGCGCGCCGCCGGTACGCGGCTCGCCGAACAAGCCATCGCCGCCAACGTCGACATCGCCTTCATCGTCAGCGCCTGCAACGACGACTTCAGTCCACGACGGCTGGAACGCTATCTCGCGCTCACGCTCGCCGTCGGCATGCGGCCGGTGCTGCTGCTCACGCGCGCCGACCTCACCGACCCGACGCCGTATCTCGCCGCGGCACAGACGGTGGCAGCCGGTCATCCATTGCTCGCGGTCGATGCCCACGCCGCAGAGACGGCGACACGTCTGCGACCATGGATCGACGCCGGCGAGACGGCCGTCCTGCTCGGTTCCTCGGGCGTCGGCAAGTCCACCCTCGTCAATCGCCTGCTCGGGCGGGAATTCGCGGCGACGGCTGCTATCCGCAACGAGGATTCAAAGGGCCGACACACCACGACCGCGCGCAATCTCTATCTCCTGGAAGGCGGCGGCTGCCTGATCGACACGCCCGGCATGCGCGAACTGCAACTGACCGGCGACGAGGCGGGTGCGGACCAGGCATTCCCGGAACTCTCGCGCTACGCAGGCCAATGCCGGTTCAGCGACTGTACGCATCGGCATGAACCGGGCTGCGCGGTACGCGCCGCACTGGAGCGTGGCGAGATCGATGCCGCGCGCTGGGAAAGCCACGAACACCTGCGACGAGAGCAGGCGGCGAATGCGCGCCGGCTGGGCGACGCGCATGAACGTCACCGGCAGGAAAAGGTCTGGGGAAGGATGGTTCGCGACGCCCTGAACGCCAAACGCCGACGGCGCGAGGAATGACGTCGACCAGGGCGAGACCGTCCCGGTCTCGCCCTGTCACGCCCGCGGCGGACGCCACTCCACCCAGGCCGGCACGAAACGACCGGCCTCGCGCATCGCGCGGTCGAGGCGTTCGCTGTCGGGGGCGATGCGCTCCAACAGACGCCAGAAATGCGGCGAGTGGTTCAGATGCACGGTATGGGCGAGCTCGTGACGAATCACGTAATCCACCAGTTCCGACGGCAGGAACAGCAGCTTGTAATTGAGGCTCAGGTCGCCGCGGCGCGAGCAACTGCCCCAGCGCGTGCGCTGACCGCGCACACCGACGCGGCCGTAACGCAATCCCGCCTCGCCGGAGAGCAACTCTACGCGCGGCGGCAACACGGCCTTGGCCTCGTGCGTCAGCCAGCGACGCATCAGATCGAACACCGGCTCCGCCGCCTCCACGCGACCCTTCACCTGCACGACGCCGTCGTCGACCCGCAGACGCAGGGCGGCATCCGTCGTCCGGTAGATCACCGGCAGTTCACGATCGACACAACGCAGATGCACCGATTCGGGCAACGGCGGCACCTCGACGGGCGGCAGATGCTCCATGCGCCGCAACTGTCGCAGCACCCATATGCGATGCTCGGACAACATCTCGTGCGCGAGCCGCTCGGCACCACGCACGCCGAACCGACGCGGCACGACCACCACCACGCCATCCGTCGGCGTGACCGTGATGCGCGGATGCCGCGCACGAGTCGAGATGCGCACGCGGTGGGCCGGCAATGTCAGTCCATCCATTGTTTCATTCCTGGAAGCCAGACCCTGGAAAACATAGTGAAGACGACGAAAGATGTTTGCCACGGAGGACACAGAGTTCACGGAGAAAACGCGTATCGCGGTCGACTTCACAGTGCGGCAATGGCGTAGGTCACGCCGCGAAACTGCGTGACGGCCGTATAGGCACCGCACATCACATAGCGCACCCGCGCAAGGTATCTTTCTCAGCTCCGCGTCATCACCCAGCCGCGCCAGGCGTCGAACAGTGCCGCCGAACCAGCGGCGATCACCGAGCGCTTGTCGATGCCCGGCCGGAACACGGGCTCACCGTCGAGCGTGCAACTCGCGCCGCCCGCTTCATCCAGGATCAGCGTGCCGGCCGCGAAGTCCCACAGCCGTTCGCCGCCGTGCAACAACAACTGACCGCGCCCGGCGGCGAGCCAGCACCATTCCAACGCACAGGAACCGAAGTTGCGCTGCGAGGCGAAGGGCGTGCCGCGCGTCAGACGTTCGCGCAACGCGGTGGGCAGGCGCTTGAAATCGATCAGTGCCACCGATTGCGCGAGTTCGCTGGTTTCGCCCTCCGCATGCAGCGGCATGTCGCCGAGGCTCGCACCGCCACCGGCAACGGCGCTGAAGCACTCCTCGCGCACCGGATCGACGATCACGCCAAGCGCAACGCGGCCCTCGACCAGCAGGGCCAGCGAGACGGCGAAGAAGGGTACGCCGGCCGCGAAGTTGGTGGTGCCGTCCAACGGATCGAGACACCACAGCGGCCGCGAGCCGTCGGCCAGCAGGGCGGTCTGCTCGTCGACGGTCATTTCCTCGCCGAGCAAGGGGATGTCCGGCCAGCGCACGGCCAGTTCACGGCGCAGGCGGTCCTGCATGGCGAGGTCCGCCTCGGTCACGAAACTGCCGTCCTGCTTGCGCGAACGCAGCACGTGACTGAAGCGCGGCAGCAGTTCTTCGCGCGCGGCCTCGCACACCATGACCTTCAGGACTTCGATATCGGGTAGCATGGTCACGGATTTTAACGCATCATCCGCAACGTCCGCCGGTTGCTCCGGCGCATCACCGATGACGTCATCCTGCCGAACCCATGAGTGCCTGGTATCTGCCCGTATTGATCGCCGGCGGCGTGCTGGCCTGGCTGTGGAACGACGGCCTGCGCACGCGCGAAACGGTATTGCGCGCCTGCCGCCGCGCCTGCGACGATCTGGGCGTGCAGATGCTCGACCAGACGGTGGCGTTGCGCCGGCTCGGCCTCGGACGCGATGCGCGCGGACGCCTGCACCTGCGGCGCGAATACGGCTTCGAATTCAGCCTCACCGGCGACGACCGGCGCAGCGGCAGCGCGATCTGCCTCGGCCCCTGGATCGAACGCCTGCAACTGGAGCACCCGGACGGCTCGGTATTCATTCAATGACCCGAACACCATGACCCTCACCGAACTGCGCTACATCGTCGCCGTCGCCCGCGAACGCCACTTCGGGCGCGCGGCGGCGTCCTGCCACGTCAGTCAGCCCACGCTCAGCGTCGCCGTCAAGCGTCTGGAGGACGAACTCGGCGTCATGCTGTTCGAGCGCAACCGCAACGACGTCACGCCGACGCCGGCCGGCGAGCGCATCGTGCAGCAGGCGAGCCGCGTGCTGGAAGAGGCGGAGACGCTGCGGCAACTGGCGAAGAGCGGTCGCGATCAACTGGTCGGCCCGTTGCGCCTCGGCGCCATCTTCACCATCGCGCCCTATCTGCTTCCGCACCTGATCCCGGCGCTGCACGAAATCGCGCCCAAGATGCCGCTCACGATCGAGGAGAACTACACGGCGCGCCTGTCCGAACACCTGAAACAGGGCGACCTCGACGCCATCATCATCTCGCTGCCCTTCGACGAGCCCGGCGTCGTCACGCTGCCGCTCTACGACGAACCCTTCGTCGCGCTGCTGCCGTCCTCGCACCCGCTGGCCGAACAGGAAACGCTGTCGCTCGAACGTCTGGCCGACGACACGCTGCTGATGCTCGGCCCCGGCCACTGCTTCCGCGACCAGATCTTCAGCGTCTGCCCACGCTGCTCGCGCAGCATTCAAGCCGAAGGTCTGCAAGGCACCATCGAAGGTGGATCGCTCGAAACCATCCGCCACATGGTTGCATCGGGACTCGGCGTCACCGTCCTGCCCTGCACCGCAGCCGGTGCGGACCGTTATGCGCAACGTCTGGTCGCGGTACGGCGCTTCGAGCCGCCGATACCGACGCGCCGCGTCGCGCTCGCCTGGCGCACCAGCTTCCCGCGCCCGAAGGCGATCGAGGCGCTGCGTCAGGCCGTGCTCGGCTGCCAATTGACCTGCGTGGAAATGATCCGGCCGGGTGGCTGAACGCCCACCTTGCCGGTGTCCCGGCCCAATCAGCGTAGCCGTATCGGATGAAACGAACTTTGCGGGCTCCCGGAACCCATGATGACAGCCGGATCGCCACCACTGAACCAGTGGTACGGCCGAACGGCGCCGTCGATGTCCATGTACCCGAAAGATGTAAACAGCTCTCCGTGGACGTCAACGGCATAGGACCCGATGGTCCACCACCCAGGACCAGCCAATGAGTGCGGGACGGCATCGGTATCGCTGCCGCTTCCATTGCTGGAAGTACCATCAAAGCAGGTGCCGATCTCATCCTCCCACGATCTTGGCATCCCGGCGGCATAGCTGCCATTACCAGTCCTGGTCGATCGATAGGCGTCGCGTGCCGCCCCTTCAAAATGAACAACAGTGGCGCGAGCCTCTGTGCTCATATACTCCGCGGTACCATACTGGTGTGGCGGAACGCTTCGTGATTCACTCGTGGTATACAATTGATCGTCGTAAATCAACAGTCCATGACGCAGATCCATGAACAGTATCAGCACCCCATAATACAAGTCGTTCTTTTCTCCGGTGGACATTCCTCCGCCATTGTAATGACTCGTTTCCATATTCTGGTATGTCGCCATAGGCCAGGAGCGGGAACCGATGCGCAGAACGTGCTGTAAGTTATTACGCAGACTTCGGTCCTGAGTGATCTCTCCGTGTTGCGAATCATCGTAAATTCCAGACAGTTCATATTCATAAATTCCTTCAACAAAGTACTCCGCCAGGACCTCCGTATCACCGACGTAATCGACCGCGACAACATTGGATCCGGCGATATCCGTACGGGCATGGCTACTGACTGTATACGGACTGTCCTCGCAGACGTAATCCCAGCTCCAGGTGCGAGTCCTGGTGATTTCCGTATTCCCCAGATTCTCATAACTGAAATTCGTGCCGTTGACCCGCAGACGCAGGCGGGTCAACGATTGCTTGTCCGATAACAATCGCATGGTCTGCGCTTCGGTGCCGCTGCCGTTGAAGAACCACGGACGATCCGCCGGCAATGCATCGGGCTGGGCCGGCACCACACCGATCAACTCCCAGTCCGTTGCCGTGGGATCCTTTACCGCCGGACGGCGGTAGACGACGTCGTCGCTCCCGCTCGGGCAGATCACCAGCAACCATTCACGCCCGTCGGTTCCCTTCTGGATCGCAGCGCCGATCACGCCGCACGGCGCCACTGCGAACACCTCACCGGCTCGAAAGACGGAACGGCTTCGCGCCTCCGGCTTTCCCTTTTGACGAGGATGGTAGCGGCCCGGCGGGCCCATCCACGTCAACACGCGAGTCGCCACACCATTGACGTACGCCCCCTTCCAATCGACATTTCCGGCGGCCAGCGCGCCCGTCTCGGGATCGAGCACCCACTGGCCGTTCACGCGCGACAGCAATCGATCGCCTGTAATGCCATCCGCCGGTATGTCGTAGGGCCTGATGATGAAGCCAGACTTCGGCCGTTCCAGTACGACGGCCGCGACGCCGCCCTCGGCGCCAATGTCGCCCTGAAATGTCACGACGAACCGCGCATCCGTTCCAGTATCGACGTCCGCCGGCATCCTCGCGATCAGGGTCTGAATCGCACCATATGCCAGACCACCGCTTCCCGGCTCCTCCCCGGCGGTCAGCACCAGACGCTTGCGAAGCCCGCTGGCGCCGTCGTAGTGAATCTCGAACCGGCCATTGGCCATGCGTTCCTCGGCGACGGAATCGTTACGCACCTGAATCATCAGTTCCTGGCCGGTCAGCACCGAGTCCACCACCGCCAACTGCCCCCTAAAGAAGTGATCGATCAACGCCGCGCTGTAGGCCACGGCGCGCGGCATGAGAAACTCATGGGCCGCATCGAAGTTGAATCGGTTCAGGGAGAACGAATGGAATGGAGGAATCCCGTGCTGTAGGTCCTGAGTGAATATGGAGTACGTGGCCGCCCTTTCATTTCTATTCTCATTTCCGACATATGTATCCGATACAGCAGAGGCCACGAACTGCATCCATCCGCGCAACCGCTGATCAGGGCCTAGAAGCCGTGGATCCTCGATACGTATTCTCTCACCTGCTGCTGCCATCGGCGATGGATACTCAGGATTTGTCGTCAAGTATTCAGCACTACCTCTGAAGTTGGTGTCTTTGCTAACGAAGTTATAGTTCGTAAACTCGGCCATACCACGCCGGTCATCCTCCCATAGCTTTCTTGCCTCGTCGAACACAGAAAGATCAAGCGCTCCATATCCATCAATCGGCAGGTCGCGCAAGACGTGCTCACGGTTCGTATAGTACTCATAGAGACTACTATCCTCCCATATGGGGCTCACATCCCTGGGAAGCCAGTCCGGGCGGCATGGCGTGACCAAATGGGCATCATTTCTGACGTGCTCCGGCTGCGCCATGTCCTGCACGTGATGCATCACGTGCCCCAGGGTCTGGAACAGCAAACCGAATGCGCGATCCCGAAGATGCCGCTCCGGCAGCGTCATCGCCTCATGGAACCGATCCCGCGCATCCCGCAGCGAATAATCCTGTCCCGCCGCCTCCATCCGATCCTCCAGCGCCCAGTCCGGCGATCGTAGACCGAGCTCCCGACCCAGCACCGTCAGCGGGCGATCGTTCTGCGGATCGAAGAAGTGATTGACCGGTCGGCCGTCGAGACAGTTGAAGCCGTCTTCCCGAACGGCGCCCTGGCGCAGCCAGCCTTCTATCGAACCATCATTCTCGATGGGACGCCTTGCGTCGGCCCTGGATACATCGATCAACGTCTCCTGCGACAAGCCCAGCGTATGGAGGAAATCCTTATCAACCAGAATCGAACGATCATATGCCGCGCTGGTCAGTTCGGCGTGAGTACCCACTTCGTATGCCAGTGCATACCCACTGATGAACAACTGACATAATATCGCCACGATACCAATCCATTTTTTGGTGTGTCCTGCCATTTCATTCTCCCGACATGAGGCGACGAACGATGTTGTCAAAGAACGACTTCTTTCTGTGCACATAGTCCGGAATACCATCCTCTTCCTTGAGTATCGCTTGCAGCAACACGGGGATCTGCTCCGCATAACTCCCTTCGAGATTGGGAATCGTCCTCCGCAATGACTTTATCCATTCTTCTGGTGTTCCATCAAACCGCGCCATCTCCACCGTCTTCCCGTCCCACATTGACGGCAGATACATCGCCCCAGGACGGTTGTATCCACGACCGGTCGCCGTCATGTTGTCGAGAATCACCAGTTCGTATCCGCTCTTGAACAGAATGATCAGCGGGTCCGACGACTCACGGATCCCGTATGTCGCCCAGCGCGGGCCCCAGCCCGGCACGCGGTAGTGTCCGTCCTCGCCGGTGACCACTTCGAACACCGCCAGCGCACCCGCCGGCGCCACCGACCATGCCCACGCCCGCTCCATGCCCCAATACGCCACCACAACCACGTCCGCCAGCGGTTCTCCAGACCGCGCATCGATCACCCAGCCCTCGGTCGATGGCGCCATCCTGAGGTTGGCGATGGCCGTGACGACGACGAGAATGACCACGCCCCAGCCCAGCCTGCGCAGGCGACGACGCCACTTCGGTTCCTCCACCCGTTCGGGCCGGCCTTCGATCTTCATGCACTCGTCTCCAAACGAGCACGACGTACCGTTCCACCCAGATGCTCCGGCAGCGTCATCGCTTCGTAAAACCGATCCCGCGCATCCCGCAGCGAATAATCCTGTCCCGCCGCCTCCATCCGATCCTCCAGCGCCCAGTCCGGCGATCGTAGACCGAGCTCCCGACCCAGCACCGTCAGCGGGCGATCGTTCTGCGGATCGAAGAAGTGATTGACCGGTCGGCCGTCGAGACAGTTGAAGCCGTCTTCCCGAACGGCGCCCTGGCGCAGCCAGCCGTCAGGAGTGCCTCTGTTCTCGATCGGGCGACGGTTGTCCGCCCGGTCGCGATCGAACACATCTGCTGCGGACATGCCCAGAGCATCCATGAAAGACGTGTCCACCAGTACTGAGCGCGTGTAGGCTTCGGTCGCCAACTTGGCGTGCGTCGCAAGCTCGTATGCGCCTGCACTCCCAGCCCACAACAGAGACCCCAGAAAACACGGCGTGAGGATCTTCCGAATTCGCGAACTCATGTCATTTCCCCTCCAATAATTCACGAACCAACTCGAAGTCAAAGTAGGCTCTGGCGGGCCCAGTCCGGACAGACAGAGGAATATCCCGCTCCTCATCAATCAGGGTCCCAAGCAGTAAAGGGATTTGGGTTGAATGATTCCCCTCCAAGGCAGGGATGATTCCCCATAGTGCCTTCAGTCGCTCCTCCGGTGTTCCATCAAACCGCGCCATCTCCACCGTCTTCCCGTCCCACATCGACGGCAGATACATCGCCCCAGGACGGTTGTATCCACGACCGGTCGCCGTCATGTTGTCGAGAATCACCGGTTCGTATCCGCTCTTGAACAGAATGATCAGCGGGTCCGACGACTCACGGATCCCGTATGTCGCCCAGCGCGGGCCCCAGCCCGGCACGCGGTAGTGCCCGTCCTCGCCGGTGACCACTTCGAACACCGCCAGCGTACCTGCCGGCGCCACCGACCATGCCCACGCCCGCTCCATGCCCCAATACGCCACCACAACCACGTCCGCCAGCGGTTCTCCAGACCGCGCATCGATCACCCAGCCCTCGGTCGATGGCGCCATCCTGAGGTTGGCGATGGCCGTGACGACGACGAGAATGACCACGCCCCAGCCCAGCCCGCGCAGGCGACGACGCCACTTCGGTTCCTCCACCCGTTCGGGCCGGCCTTCGATCTTCATGCACTCACCGCTGGACACATGGCATGCGGTGCCCCACAGATCCGGAGCAGCATCAAACAAGCCCTCACCATTGATCACCGAACAACCGCTTGCTCACCACCTTCATATGAGGCGCCACGGATTACATTTCCGTAACGCGCCATACGCCCCATGCATCCTTCATCAGGTAGATGAGAAAGATGTAGTCCTCGCCATCGATGATGCGATTGATGGCGTACTCGGCCATGCCGGGCGACAGGGTAACGGTGATCGGTTCGGAATAGCTGGCGACGATGTCCGCGAAGTGCTCTTTCAGAGCCTCGAATATCGGTTCATATCTGGCACGACTGCGGTATGAAACGAACTCCAGCGCACGCGCCGTATCGCCGTCGATCAGCGCCTGATTCATCTCGTCCCACAATTCCCGTAGCATCGTATCGAGCCTGACGGGGTCGACTACCAGGATTGCCGTGTCGACGTGGTGCGTGTCCCCGGAGGCCATCCGAATCGTCATCGACACACGATGAATACCTGGCTGCTCGAATGTGTACTCGAAGATGTCTTCGAGATCGAACAGATCGTCATCGGCCACGCCATCGCCGTCGAAGTCTATGGTGGCCTCCGCGATTTCGACATTTGCGGGAGAGATAAGGCGGAAACCGGTCGTGAACGGGGCGACGCCGCCATCGGCATCTGCAATGATCGCGAACGAGGGCGGGGTTGCCGTCGGCTGCGTCCGCACTTCCACGGTTACGGTTTCGCCTTCGAATGTCCGGGCGACGACATGGATCAGTCCGCTGTCGGGGACGTCCACGTCGTTTGCGATGAACCGCCCGTCCTGATCGACGAGGGCCGCCTTGCCGTTGACGACGATGCCGGTATTGGCAGGCCCCGCGTGCCGTCCTGTGACACTGACGAATGGGGGGACGATGGCACCCGACGTCGGATGGTCGATCTCGACTGCATACGGAACGGTGCCGCCACCGCTATCGGCATCGTCAGTCGGCGGAGGATCGTCATCACCCGGATCCGAGCCAACACCATCGTTACTGCCGCCATCATTGCCGCCACCTCCCGTGCCGCCACCACCGCCGCCACCGGTGCCGTCATTTCCTCCACTCGCCTCCGACGTCACCGTAAAACTCGCCGGCGCGCCCGTATTGCCGGCGGTATCGGTCGCACGAATATGCAGGACATCGCCCTCCCGCGCGCCGATCGTGAGTTGAAAACGGCCCAGCGAGTCGGCCTGTACGGTCACGCGCTCGCCGCTGCGGTCGTTCGTGACCTGTACGCGAGTGCCTGCCTCGACGCTGCCGGCCTTGCCGATGATCGACACGATGCCGCCTGCCGGATCGCCGATCTCGATCAGGACGAGATTTGGGATGGCCGGCGGCGTGGTGTCGACCGTGACGTCGATCGATACGTCCGGACTCGCGTTGCCGGCACGGTCGGCAATGCGCGCCGTCAGGCGATGACTGCCTTCGGGCAGGTCGACCAGGCATTGCGCGAGGTTGCCGCTGTGACTGCATGCGGCCGGGTGTGGAGTGCCGTCGCGCTCGAAACTCAGCGTGTCGGGATCGATGCCGCGACCGGGATCGTCGTAGATGACGAGCAGCGGGACGGCACTGGTGTCGAGATGGCTTTGGTCCGGCGGCTCGACGATGGCGAGCGTGGGCGGCCAGGTGTCGGCGTACAGGCCCAGCGCGTGGACGGTGCTTTGGCTGGGCAATGCCTGTTGATGCAGCAGGTTGCCGCTCGGGTCGAGGTGCAGCAGCCAGCCGTCGATGCCGATCCAGACGCTGGCATCGCGCGGATCGGCGGCGAGCGCGTCGATCGGGCCGGCGTGGCCGATCTGTGCCAGTTCGAGGTCGTAGCCGATGCTGCCGTCGGCTTGCAGATGGCGCAGGCGGTCGTCGTGCGCCAGCCATAATCCGCTGCGACCATCGCCGTCGAACAACGTCGATGCCGGTACGCTGAAACCGGCTTCGGGTTCGCCGTTGCCGGCATGGCGATGGACCTGTCCCGGTGCCAGCAGCCACAGTTTGTCGGCGACCGGGTCGAAGCGCAGCGACAGTTGTTCCGCCGGCACGGGCAGCGTAAGCGTGGTCAGGACGTTGCCTTGGGTGTCGATGCCGTGGACGGCCTCCGACGTCAACAGCCAGAACGGCACCCCGGCGTTGCCGGCGACGGCGGCCAGCACGGGCGCGCCGAGGTCGAAGCCGCCGGCATACGAGATTTCCAGGTTCTGAATCTGCGCGAGTTGCGAGCCCTGTACCTGCCACGGCTCGCCGGTCGTGGGTTCGAGCAGCCAATGCGCGGCCGGCGTGTTCGGCAGCGTGCGTTCCTCGATGGCTTCGAGGTCACTGTCGAGGATGTACTGACGCAATGCGTCGGGATGATGCAGAAACAGCCGGTTGCGGCGCACGTCGATGTCGATGGCATCGACGACTGCTCCGGCTGCGAGCAGGGCGACTTCACTATCACCGGGAACGAGGCGATAAACGCCCTGGTCGGTAGCGAACCAGAGAGCGGAAAGGACGAAGGTGCCGGGTGCGGGTTGGGGAGCGGGTGTGGCCGGCGGTGGATCGGTATCGTTGCCGGCGTTTGTGTCATCGCCACCGCCTTGAAGACAGGAGGCGACCAACAAGGCCGTCA
>JAQVJI010000228.1 GCA_028695255.1 Chromatiales bacterium
AAAATTTGTGTATAGTTAATGATATACAATTAAAAAGTATTTTAACAAATTTATTATATAATTTTCACCTCTGGTGTCAACATGATACCAAACTGTTCGTTTACAGAATACCGGAGGGTGGCGACGCGTGGCTGCAACGCCTGGGCTTCGATGCCGAGGTACGCGAGTGGAGCGTGGAACGCCTGTCGAGCGGCGAGCGCGCGCGTCTCGCGCTGGTGCGTCTGCTCATGAACACGCCGCGCGTGCTGCTGCTCGACGAACCGACCGCCAATCTCGACAACGACAACACCCGGCGCGTCGAGGCGCTGATCCGCGACTACCTGCGCGAGCACGCCGCCGCCTGTCTGTGGGTCAGCCACGACCCGGAGCAGCGCAAGCGCCTGGGCGGCCGCATGCTGCACATTCGCGACGGCAGGTTGCTGGCGTCATGAGCGTCATCGCCCTCTCGCCGTTCGACCTCGCACTCGCCGCCGTGCTGGTGGTGGCGCTGGCCATGCTCACCGCGGCCGTCGGCATGGGCCTGTCGCGCAGTCTGGTCGTCTCGGCCGTGCGCACGGTCGTGCAGTTGCTGCTGATCGGTCTGGTGCTGAAGGTCCTGTTCGATCTCGAACACCCGGCGCTGATCGGACTCATGGCACTGGTGATGCTGCTCGCCGCCGGCCGCGAGGTGATGGCGCGTCAGCAGCGGCGCTTCAGAGGCCTGTGGGGTTACGGCCTCGGCACGCTGGCGATGTTCGTGTCCTCGTTCAGCGTCACCATTCTCGCGCTCGCCGTCGTCATCGGCCCGACGCCCTGGTACCAGCCGCAGTATTCGATCCCGCTGCTCGGCATGCTGCTCGGCAACACCATGAACGGCATATCGCTCGGTCTCGATCGCCTGACCCAGACCGCCTGGCGCGAGCGCCGCAGCATCGAGGCGCGGCTGATCCTCGGCCATGCCTGGTCGCAGGCGATCACGTCCATCCGCCGCGAGGCCGCACGCACCGGACTGATGCCGATGGTCAATGCGATGGCCGCCGCCGGCATCGTCAGCCTGCCCGGCATGATGACCGGTCAGATCCTCGCCGGCGTGCCGCCGATGGAAGCGGTGAAATACCAGATCCTCATCATGTTCCTCATCACCGCCGGCACCGGCTTCGGCACGCTCGCCGCGGTCTGGCTCGGCTCGCGCCGTCTGTTCGACGAACGCCAGCGCCTGCGGCTGGACCGGCTGATGGCGGCCAGGGATTGAGGGGGTGTTTGGATATGAGCGGTGCCTGACCGGCGCCGCTACACCCACGCTTCCGGTTGCGGCACCATCGACCATCAGCGGTGCGCCTGTTCGCCCGGCCGTTGCCGCTCGAACTCCGAAGATGGCTCGCTGAGGCCGGGCGAGTGACTTTCTTTGCTTGTCCAAAGAAAGTCACCAAAGAAAGGACACCCCACGGGACCGCCCTTCGGGCAAGCCCTGGCCTGACCTGCTCCGGCCGGGCCGTTCCGACGCGACGTCCTGTCGCGGCGGAACTGAATGGGCCATCCATGGCCCATTCACCCGGCCTCCGCAGGCCAATCCAGGACGGTCCCAAGGGGGCGCCGTCTCTTCGCCCGGTCTTCTGTCGAGAGTGGAGATCGCTTCCGGAAGCGGTCAGCCGGCGCCGCGCGCCCTGGCGCGCGCTGTATCGTCCTCGGCCTTTTCCGAGCCGAGAAAGGCCAGCGACAGCGCCTGATAGATCGGCTGCGGGCAGACCAGATGCGAGACGCCGTAGGCGATGAAGGCGGTCGCGATCAGCGGCAGCAGCATCGCCTGGTTGTTGGTCATCTCCATCACGATGATGACGGCGGTGAGCGGCGACTGCACCACGCCCGCGAAATAGCCGACCATGCCGAGCATCACCATCACCGAGAGCGGCGCCAGCGGCAACCAGTGGCCGAGATTGGCGCCGACGCCGGCGCCGGTCGCGAGCGAGGGCGCGAAGATGCCGCCCGGGATGCCGCTCAGATAGGAGGCGATGGTGGAGGTGATCTTGGTGATGGGGAACATCGGGTCCCACGCCGCCTCACCCTGGATGATCGCCTTGGCGGCGGCGTAGCCCGTGCCGGATGAACTGTAGTCCGACAGATAGCCGACCGCAGCCACCACGAGTCCGCAGATGAAGGCCACGCGATACGGACGCCGCCGCACGACCGGCGCCAGACGGCGCGTGCCGACGAGCAATGCAGTCGCGAACAGCCCGCCCAGCAGCCCGCCGATGACGCCGCAGACCGGAATCGCGAACCAGCTCACCGCATCCGGCATGAAGGCCTCGGAGCTGCCGAAATAATGGTACGGCCCGAGCACGACCAGGGCCGTCACGCCCGCGATCACCACCGCGATCGTCACCAGACCGCTGGTGCGCGACTCGAAGCTCTTGCTCATCTCCTCGATCGCGAACACGATGCCCGCGAGCGGCGTGTTGAAGGCGGCCGCGATGCCGGCCGCGCCGCCGGCCAGGATCAGGCCGCGCTCCATGTAATGGGCCGGAAAGCGCGCGTAGCGGCCGAGCGAATACATGATCGAGGCGCCGACGTGCACCGACGGTCCCTCGCGGCCGATCGACGCGCCGACCATCAGGCCGCCGAGCGTGAGCAGGATCTTGCCGATCGCGATGCGCAGCGACAGCACCACGCCCTTGCGGCGCGATTGCAGCGCGGCGATGGTCTGCGGGATGCCGCTGCCCTGCGAGCCCGGAAAGATGTTGCGCGTCGCCCAGGCCAGACCCGTCATCACCAGCGGCGTCAGCACCAGCGGCACCCACCAGCCGAGCGCGACCAGCCTGTGAAAGGCCTCGTCGGCGCGGTCGGCCAGCGCCGCGAACAGCGCGCACGACAGGCCCACCAGCACCGCACCGGCCCAGAACACGAGCCGCACCTTCCACGCCTTGCGCGAAAAGAACTTGCGCCGGTTGCGGCGGATGTGATGGCGCAACCGGTTGACCGGATTGCCGGTGACGGACGACATCGTCGCTGTTCCTCGATGACTGGAAAACGAAGTGCAGGGGACAGGGTACAGCAATCCCTGCGAGCGGGATTACGTCAGGAGCAGGCGCATCGGAACCATGCCCGACCGCGTGAAGCCCTGTCTGGCATAGAAGCGCTGTGCCGATTCGTTGCTGCCGTCGGTGAGCAGCGTGATGCGCCGGCATCCCGCGCCGCGCGCGAACGAAATCGCCCCCGCCAGCAATTGCGCACCGACGCCCGCACCGCGCGCCTGCGGCGACACGACCATGTCTTCGAGCCAGGCGACCCGCTCGCCGAGCGCGGTGGAAACCGTGAACAGCAGCGTCACCATGCCGACGATGCAGTCCGCGTCGCGCGCGACCAGCACCGCGCCGACGGCCGGATCGTCGACGATCCGGCGCAGGCCGCGCGCCTGCGCCTCCGGGTTCGGGGTGAATTCCTCTTCCTGCGCGAACAGCAACGACAACAGATCGCTGAGGGCCGGAATGTCGGAGGGTGTGGCCTGATCGATGTGCATGGGCGGGTCTGCCGTGGCATGTCCAAAAGAGTCGCGTAGCCCGGATGCAGCGCAGCGAAATCCGGGAAATGGATCGCCGCCGCGCTCAATCCCTGCGCGACGCAACGTAGAAGAAGGCGAAGATCGCGGTATGGACGGCGAGGCGGGTCCAGGCAAAGCCGGTCACCGTGAATGAACC
>JAQVJI010000229.1 GCA_028695255.1 Chromatiales bacterium
CAGCGTCAGCACGGCGCGGAACACGTTGGCGCGCAGTGCGCGCACGGCAGTGAGCGTGGCCTCCATGAGATCGGCGATGCGCGAGGTGCGATCGATGCGCGGATGAAAATCCGGCACCGTGTCCGGCCTGGGGGCCGGCCCCGGATCGGCGACGATATCGCCGTCGCGGATCTCGATCACGCGTTGCGCCTGCGCCGCCACCTCGCGTTCGTGGGTGATCAGGATGATGGTGTGACCCTGCGCCGACAGCTCGCCCAGCAGACGCATCACTTCCTCGCCGCTCTTGCTGTCGAGCGCGCCGGTCGGCTCGTCGGCGAGGATGATGCGGCCGCCGTTCATGAGCGCGCGCGCGATCGACACGCGCTGCTGCTGTCCGCCCGAGAGCTGGTTCGGACGATGATCGAGCCGGTCACCAAGACCGAGTTCAGTCAGCAACGCGCGGGCCCGGCTCCGCCGTTCGTCCTGCGGCACGCCGGCATACACCGCCGGCACCTCGACGTTTCCGGTCGCGGTGGCCGCACCGATCAAGTTGTAGCTCTGGAACACGAAACCGAATTCCTCGCGCCGCAGGCGCGCGAGTTCGTCGCGGTCGAGCGACGATACGTCGCGCCCCATGAAGCGGTAGGTCCCGCCGCTCGGCCGATCGAGACAGCCGAGGATGTTCATGAGCGTCGACTTGCCGGAACCCGACGCGCCCATGATGGCGACGAACTCGCCCGGATGGATGGTGAGATCGATGCCGTGCAGCACCTCGACCTCCAGTTCGCCGTTGCGAAAGCGCTTGGTGATGCCGCGCAATTCGATCAGCGGACGCACCGCGTCCGTCCCGGCGCCCGCATTGGCAATCCTGTCGACGGCCGCAGCCGGACCGTCCATTGAAGGTGCCACTCGCATCGCCTGGGCTTCCCTATCGGCCATCAACGCGGAATCCGCGGCGGCGTGCCACCCGGCCGGGCCTGTGCGTTGCCGCCGCCGTTGTTCGCGCGGCGCTGGCCCGTCACCACTTCCACGCCCTCCTCCAGACCTTCGAGCACCTGTGCCTGCACGCGATTGGTGACGCCGATGCCGACGCTGCGTTCCTCGATGTTGCCGTCGGGCAGCAGCAGCTTGACCGTGCCGCGACGCGGTGGGCGCTCACCGTTCCCGGGGCGCGTGCGGGCATCCGGTGCGGATTCCGCTTGTTCGCCGCTGGCGCGATCGGGTGTGCCATTCCGATCGTTCGGTGCGATGTCGCCGGTCCGCGGCCGTGGCGACGAATCGGTATTGCGCGGCGCCGATCCGTCCGGTCGCGGCCGGCGCGACGACTGCATCGTCACCGCCGCCATCGGGATCACCAGCGCGTCTTCGGCCTTGGCGACGACGAAGTACACCTGCGCCGTCATCTGCGTCATCAGCGTGCGGCGCGGATTGGGGATGTCGAACAGCGCGTTGTACAGCACTACGTTGTTGACCACTTCGGGCGTCGGCTCGATCTTGCGCAGCTTGCCGTACCAGCGCCGCGTCTGATCGCCGAGCGTCGTGAAATAGACCTCCATGCCGGGCGTCAGCCGGCTCACGTCCGCCTCCGACACCTGGGTCTGCACGGTCATGGTCGACAGGTCGGCGATGCGCAGGATGGTCGGCGCCTGCTGCGCGGCGTTGAGCGTCTGCCCCTGGCGCGCTGCGATCGACACCACGGTACCGGCCATCGGCGCCTCGATGCGCGTGTAGTTGAGATTCGCCTCGTCCTCGCGCAGGTTGGATTCGCTCTGTTCGATCTGCGCCTTGAGTGCCTCGATCTGCGCCTTCGCCGAACGCACGGCGGCCTCGGCGTTCTGCAAGGCCTCGGCGGTGGTCGCATCCTCGGCCATCAGGTTCTGCTGGCGGCGCAACTGCGACTCGGCCAGCAGCAGATCGGACTCGCGCGCCATGAGCTGCGCGCGCTGGTTGCGCAACTGGGCGCGCGACGCCTCGACCCGGCTCTGCGCCACCGTAGGATCGATCTCGGCCAGCAGATCGCCGGTCTTCACCTCGTCGCCCACCTCGACGTGGATGTGGTTGAGCTGCCCCGACACCTGTGCGCCGACGTCGACGTAGTCGCGCGGTTGCAAGGTACCGATGGCCGTGACGACGTCCTCGACGTCGCCGCGCTGTACGGTCGCGAACAGATACTGCGCGCGCAGATCCGGCTGACCGAAAAACCGCGGCCACAGGAAGTAGGCGATCACGCCGACGGCGAGCAACGCGAGCAACGGCAGCGCCAGACGGCGGAGCCGACGGACCGGGGCGACAGGGGATGCATTCGAAGCGGGCATGACGTTCATGGGTCGTTGGTCGATGGTTGCGGTCATGGGACAGGGCTATCTTATGCCAGGCATGCGGGTCATGCCGTGATCCGCGAACGTCCATGCGTTACCGGATGTTGCGGTCACGATGCCCGGCAACAACTTGTAACTTCAATAGAGGTCGCGCCGGTAGCGGCCGGCCGCGATCAGTCCGTCCAGGCATTCGCGTCCCAGCAGCTTGCTCAACACCGCATCCAGCGCGGGCGCCATGCCGACCGCATTGCCGCAGACGTACAACGCCGCCCCGTTCGCGATCCACGCGCGCAGGTTCCCGGCCTCGGCGGCGACGCGATGCTGGACATATTCGCGCTTCGATCCGTCGCGCGAGAACACCGGATCGAAGCGCGCCAGCATCCCCTGCCGCTGCCAGTCCGCGATCTCGTCGCGGTAATAGAAATCCTGCGCGGCGTTGCGTTCGCCGAAGATCAGCCAGTTGCGCCCCTCGCCGCGTTGCGCGCGCTGGCGCAGGTGGGCCATCAGCCCGGCGAGTCCGGTGCCGTTGCCGATCAGGATCAGTGGCCGATCCGCGTTGTCGCCGACACGGAAGTTGCCGTGCCGGCGCAGGCGAGCGGCGACTTCGGTGCCGACCGGCGCGCCCTCGGTGAGCCAGCCAGAGACCCGGCCGAGACGGCCGTGTGCGTCCCGTTGCTGGCGCACCAGCAGATGCACGCGGCCATGCGCCGGCAGGGAGGCGATCGAATACTCGCGCGGACGATCGCCGTCCGATGCGGCGTAGTCGGGCGGACAGACCTGCAACAGATCGCCGGCCTCCCAGGCAGGCGCGTCGCCATCGGGTGCGGCGTACGCCATCTCGACGTGAAAGGTCGGCAGTCCCACGCTGCCGGGATTGAGCAGACGGCGTTCGGCGATGCGCCAACGCTGGAAGCCGGGTGCACGCCAGTCGGGCAGATCGGCGGTGCCGGCAACGTGACCCAGGGCGTGGCGCCAATGCCGCAGCGTCTGCTGGTCGGCGCGATCGAGGTCGAGGCGCGGAAACATCGGCCGCGCGCCACAGTCGTGCAGCCAGGCGTCGAGCCGACGCCCGAAGCCGCAGAAGTTCGCGTAGCTGCGATCGCCGAGCGCGAGCAGGCCGTAGTGCAGGTCCGTCAACGTGGGTCGCCCGGCCATCACGCGACCGACGAACGGCAAGGCCCGGTCCGGCGCATCGCCTTCGCCGCAGGTGCTGACGATGAACAGGGCCTGTTCGGTGCGGGCAAGTTCGTCGGCGCCAAGCTGGCCCAGCGGCAGCAGACGCACGGGCAGACCGGCGGCACGCAGCGCCTGTGCGGCCTCGTCGGCCAGCGATTCGGCAAAGCCGGTCTGACTGGCGTAGGCGACGA
>JAQVJI010000047.1 GCA_028695255.1 Chromatiales bacterium
TACGTCCCGGCAAGTGACGGCGGGCATCGGTGCGGCACTGCACCAAAGCCGAGCGTCGGACTCCGGAAATGCCTGCTATCGGTGCAGCGGCGACATCACTACGAATCATTAAATAATTGATATTTAATGATTATTTTTCTGGCACGCCCAATGCAGTACTCAGGGCGTGTCTAACGCGAGTGTCATGTGATTTCCGTTAGCCATTCTCAACTCCTCCTGCATTTTGGGGTGCGCAAGCACCCCATTTTTTTGTCCGCACACCATCAGCGCCGCGCACGAAAGAACGCGCGCAGCATCTCGGCCGAGGCCTCGGCCAGCACGCCGCCCGTGACGTCGAGTCGGTGGTTGTGAAACGGCGCGCCGGCCAGATCGATCGCGCCGCCGCAGGCACCGGTGCGCGGGTCCGTCGCCGCGTAGACCAATCGCGCGACACGGGCATGGATCATCGCGCCCACGCACATCGAACAGGGTTCCAGGGTCACATAGAGCGTCGTGCCCGTCAGCCGATAGTTGCCGAGCCGCGCCCCGCCCTCGCGCAGCGCGAGCATCTCGGCGTGCGCCGTCGGATCGCTGAGCCCGATCGGACGATTCGAGGCCTCGGCCAGCACCTCGCCTTCCAGCACCAGCACCGCACCTACCGGCACCTCGCCCTCGGCCTGTGCGCGTTCGGCGAGACCAAGCGCGCGTTGCATCCAGTGTTCGTCGGTGGTCATGGGGGCTGGGTATTCATGGTGCGGGGTGTTCCAATCGGTGGTTACCGGAGAGCTCGTGGACGATACGCGAGATACCGCGTATCCCGCCACCGACTTTAGCCTGGGATAACGACTCATCGTGGCCGCCGCCATCCGCTCAGGCCCCCACGACCGCAGGCGTTCGCGCCACCCGGAGATCGGGCAGAAACACCGCCAGCAATCCGATCAACGGCAGGAACGAGCACAGCCCGTACACCATATCGATGCCCCACCGATCCGCGAGCTGACCGAGCAATGCCGCACCGATCCCCGCCAGCCCGAAGGCCAGCCCGAAGAACAGTCCCGAAATCGTACCGACGCGGCCCGGAATCAGTTCCTGGGCATACACCACCATTGCCGGAAAGGCCGACGCGAGCAGAAAACCGATGATCACCGTCAGCACCGCCGAGGCGCCGAGGCCGACGTACGGCAGGGCCAGAGTGAAGGGAGCGACGCCCAGGATGGAGAGCCAGATCACTTGCCGGCGGCCGATGCGGTCGCCGATGGGGCCGCCCAGCAGGGTTCCTGCCGCCACGGCGGCCATGAAGTAAAAGAGGTGGTACTGCGCCTCGCGGGTGTCGAGCTGGTAGTGATCCATCAGGTAGAAGATGAGAAAGCTGTTGATGCTGGCCAGATAGAAGAACTTGGAGAACAGCAGGGCCAGCAGCACCCCGAGGGTCATCATGATCCGACCACGTGGCAGGTTCGGCGCGGTCGGCGCGGCGACCTTCTTCGGTTGCCGGTGCTGGTGGCGGTACCACACGCCGATGCCTGCCAGCACCACCATGGCCAGGAGCGCGAGCAGGGAAAACAGGGCGATGCTGCGCTGGCCGTTCGGCAGCACGATCCAGGCAGCCAGCAGCGGACCGACCGCGGCGCCCGTGTTGCCGCCGACCTGGAAGATGGACTGCGCCAGCCCGTGACGTCCGCCCGAAGCCATGCGCGCCACCCGCGACGCCTCCGGGTGGAATACCGCGGACCCGGTGCCCACCAGGGCGGCGGCCAGCAGCAGCACCGGATACGACCATGCCATGGACAGCAGGAGCAGCCCCATCAGGGTGCAGCCCATGCCCATCGCCAGCGAGAAGGGTTGGGGGCGCCGATCGGTGTAGTGGCCGACCAGCGGCTGCAACAGCGAGGCTGTGAACTGGAAAGCGAACGTGATGAGTCCGATCTGGGCGAAGCTCAGATGGAAGCCAGCCTTGAACAGCGGGTAGATGGCGATCATCAGCGACTGGATGGTGTCGTTGAGGAAGTGGGTGAAGCTGATAGCGCCCAGCACCCTGAAGGCGGTACGGTCGGTGGTCGGGGGATTGCCCATGGCTCGGTCGCTCTCGTCCGGGATTCGTCCGACCTAATTTATCGGGTAAGATGATTGCCCATCGCACTGGATTCGGGCATCAACCCTCGCGAAATGGACACCGGCATTCCGCAGAAATGTCCCCCAGGGGCCGACCAGGGACTGACCCCGGTCACCGGCAAGGCCATCGACTACCCGGCCGGGCACGAGTGCCCATGGCACGATCACCCCACCGCCCAGCTCATCCACGCGGTGCAGGGCGTCATGGTGGTGGCGACCGACAGCGGCCGATGGGTGGTGCCGCCCACGCGCGGACTGTGGATGCCGGCGGGCGTGCGCCACTGCATCCGCATGGTGGGCGAGGTGCAGATACGCACCGTCTACATCCGCTCCGATGCCGCGCCGGGCATGCCGCAGGAATGCGAGGTGGTGGGCATCTCGCCACTCATGCGCGAACTGATCCTTGCCGCCGTCGAGGTGCCGCAGCCCTACTGCCCCGACTCCCGCGACGGCCGGCTCATGGCCCTGTTGCTCGACGAGGTCGCGCTCCTGCCGAGCCTGCCGTTGCGCCTGCCCCAGCCCACGGACCCGGATCTCCTGGCCATCTGCCGTGCCATCACCGCCACGCCGGACGATCCCTCGACCCTGGGGACGTGGGCGCAGCGCCTGGGTGTCGACGCCAGGACCATCCAGCGCCGCTTCGCCCGCCAGACCGGCATGACCTTCGGTCAGTGGCGGGCGCAGGCGCGGCTCATCATGGCGCTGGAGCAACTGGCGAGCGGCGCGAAGGTGGTGGACGTGGCGCTGAACCTGGGCTACGGCAGCCCAAGCGCCTTCGCCAGCATGTTCAAGCGCCAGTTCGGGGTGGTACCGAGCGCCTATTTCCGGTGACGCGGGGCTCGGCCAGCCCGGATATCAGGAAGCCTTCCGGGCGGGCGCATGAACGCCGCGTCCGCGACCTGACGCGAGACTGCGTCACCGCGCCACGAATCCGTCCACGATCTTCTGCAACGCGGCGTTGAATGCGTCCGGGTTTTCCTGCGCCACGAAATGCCCGACGCCGGGGATGAGCACGACGCTGGGATGCCGCGGCTGTTCCTTGCCGGTCGGCGCGGCGTTGATGTTGCGCAGCGGCCCCTTGTATTGCGCCAGCTTGCCGGCCGCGTTCCAGCGCAGCAATTCATACATGGCACTGACGCCCAGTGCCTGCTTCGAGCCATCGAACTGCGTCATCACCCAGTCCTTCACGGCCGGATCGGACTGCGGCGTGAACATGGTGCCGATCATGTGCTGCGTGGTCGCCGGGAAATTCTCCTCGAACGGCTTCACCATCCTGGCGATCTCGGTTTCGGTCTGCGGATACGGGAATCCCGTATGGAAGGTGTCGACGCCGACGACGCCCAGCACCTTCCCGCCCAGCAGCCCCGCTGCCTCGACGGAGACCGGACCACCCATGGAGTGGCCGATCAGGATCACCCGCCGCGCGCCGACCGCCTCCACCACCGAGGCCACGTCCTGCCCGAAGGCCTGCATGCTGTAGCGCTCGCGCCGGCTGTCCGACTCGCCATGCCCGGCCAGGTCCAGCCAGACCACGCGGTAGTCGCGGCTGAAGTGTTCGATCTGTCGATCCCAGAAGCGATGGTTACAGGTCCAGCAATGCACGAACACCAGTGTCACGTCACCCTCACCACGCACACCGTAATGGATGGCACTGCCGTCGGCGCCGCTCGCCACGACCTGAGGCCCGGCAGTCTTCTTCGTCTCCAGCGGGCTGCAGGCGGACAGTGCCGCCAGCAGCAACAGAACGAGCAGTACGGTGATGCGATTCATGAACGTTTTCATGACATGTCTTCCCTTTTCAGACATTGGTAGATGGCGGCGACGGCAGGCAGTCGGGCAGGCCGAGCATGGCCCGCCCCCATCCGTCGCGCGACTGCGCGATCCAAAACCGCTGCCTTGACGCCGGACAGTGCCCGGCACGACCGGCCGGTGCCGGTCACTCCCACTCGATGGTGGCCGGCGGTTTGCCGGAGATGTCGTAGACGACGCGCGAGATGCCGCGTATCTCGTTGATGATGCGGCGCGATACGCGGTCGAGGAATTCGTAGGGCAGGAAGGCCCAGCGGGCGGTCATGAAGTCGATGGTCTCGACCGCGCGTAGAGCGACGACATAGTCATAGCGCCGGCCGTCGCCCATCACGCCGACCGACTTCACGGGCAGGAACACGGCGAAGGCCTGCGAGACCTCGTCGTAGTGGCCTTCGCGGCGCAGTTCCTCGATGAAGATGTCGTCGGCGCGGCGCAGCAGGTCGGCGTATTCCTTCTTCACCTCGCCCAGAATGCGCACGCCGAGGCCGGGACCGGGGAACGGATGGCGATAGACCATTTCGGACGGCAGGCCGAGTTCGACGCCGATGCGCCGCACCTCGTCCTTGAACAGCTCGCGCAGCGGCTCGACCAGGCCGAGTTTCATGTGCTCGGGCAGGCCGCCGACGTTGTGATGCGACTTGATGACGTGCGCCTTGCCAGTCTTGGAGCCGGCCGATTCGATCACGTCGGGATAGATCGTGCCCTGTGCCAGCCACCTGGCGTTCCGGAGCTTGCCCGATTCCTCGTCGAAGATCTCGACGAACTTGCCGCCGATGATCTTGCGCTTCTGTTCGGGGTCTTCGACGCCCTTCAGGGCATCGAGAAAACGCGACTCGGCATCGACGCGGATCACCTTCACGCCCATGTGACGGGCGAAGGTCGCCATCACCTGATCGCCTTCGTGCAGACGCAGCAGACCCGTGTCGACGAACACGCAGGTGAGCTGATCGCCGATGGCCTTGTGCAGGAGCGCGGCCACCACGGAGGAATCGACGCCGCCCGACAGACCCAGGATCACTTCGTCCGAACCGACCTGTTCGCGCACGCGCGCGATCGCATCGTCGATGATGTTGTCGGCCGTCCACAGCGCCTGACAGCCGCAGATGTCGTGCACGAAGCGCGACAGGATGCGCGTGCCCTGGCGCGTGTGCGTAACCTCGGGGTGGAACTGCACGCCGTAGAAATGCCGCTGTTCGTCGGCCATGCCGGCGATCGGTGCCGAATCGGTTTCGGCCATCACCACGAAACCGGGCGGCAGTTCGGCCACACGGTCGCCGTGCGACATCCAGACGTCGAGCATGCCGTAGCCTTCCGGCGTCGTGTGATCCTCGATGTCGGACAGCAGTTGCGTGTGGCCGCGCGCGCGCACCTGCGCATAGCCGAACTCGCGGTGATCGGAAGATTCCACCCGACCGCCGAGCTGCGCCGCCATGGTCTGCATGCCATAGCAGATGCCGAGCACCGGCACGCCGAGTTCGAACACGAGCTTCTGCGCCACCGGCGGGTTCGCCTCGACCACCGATTCGGGCCCGCCCGAGAGGATGATGCCGCGCGGCGCGAACTCGCGCAGCGCCGTCTCGTTCATGTCCCAGGGATGAATCTCGCAATACACGCGCGCCTCGCGCACGCGGCGGGCGATGAGCTGCGTGTACTGCGAACCGAAGTCGAGGATCAGGATGCGGTCGGCGTGGATGTTCTGGGTCATGACTCAATGTCTCGGTCGAGGTTCTTTGGAAGGATCAAGAAAGCGAAATGCCGAAATGAACGCACCAGCCAAACCGTCACGCAGCTTCGCAGCGTGACCTACGACGGCATCAGTTGCACCGCCGTAAGTCAGGTTGCGCGTCAGCGCCACCTGACGATCGACGTCGATTCGAATGGCCGCTTCCGGCGTGCTCGGTTGCCAGTTGTGGCAGGAGCGGCGGCAGCCGCGACGCCAGGGTTTGCGTCCCCTGCCACTCCATTCGCGGCTGCCGCCGCTCCTGCGGTCTCCGACTCAATCCATCCGGTAGTTCGGCGCTTCCTTCGTGATGGTCACGTCGTGCACGTGGCTCTCGCGCACGCCGGCCGAGGTGATGCGCACGAAGCCCGGCCGGGTACGCATCTCGTCCATGTTGGCGCAACCGACGTAGCCCATCGACGAGCGCAGGCCGCCGAGCAACTGATGGATGATCGCGACGATCGTGCCCTTGTAGGGCACGCGGCCCTCGATGCCTTCCGGCACGAACTTCTCGACCGCCTTCTCGTTGTCCTGGAAATAGCGGTCGCTGGAACCCTGCTGCATCGCGCCGAGCGAACCCATGCCGCGATAGGACTTGTACGACCGCCCCTGGAACAGTTCGACCTCGCCCGGCGCCTCCTCGGTGCCGGCGAACAGGCCGCCCAGCATGACCGAATGCGCACCGGCGGCGATGGCCTTGGAAAGATCGCCCGAGAAACGGATGCCGCCATCGGCGATCAGCGGCACGCCGGTTCCTTCCAGCGCCTGACGCACGTTCGCAACCGCGGTGATCTGCGGCACGCCGACGCCGGCGACGATGCGCGTGGTGCAGATCGAGCCCGGCCCGATGCCGACCTTGACCGCATCGGCACCGGCCGCAACCAGCGCCTTCGCCGCCTCGCCGGTGGCGATGTTGCCGCCGATGACCTGGATGTCGGGAAAATGCTTCTTGATCCACGCGACGCGGTCCAGCACGCCCTGCGAATGACCGTGAGCGGTGTCCACCACCACCACGTCGACGCCCGCCTCCACCAGCGCGGTCACGCGCTCGTCGGTGCCCGCGCCGACGCCGACCGCCGCGCCGACACGCAGACGGCCCTGCTCGTCCTTGCAGGCGTTCGGGAAGTCGGTCGACTTCTGGATGTCCTTCACCGTGATCATGCCGCGCAACTGGAACTTGTCGTTCACCACCAGCACCTTTTCGATGCGGTGTTCGTGCAGCAGCCGTTTGACCTCGTCGCGGCTCGCGCCCTCGCGTACCGTGACCAGGCGATCCTTCGGCGTCATGATCGCCGACACCGGCGCGTCGAAGCGCGTTTCGAAGCGCAGATCGCGGCTGGTGACGATACCGACCAGATTCGGCCCGTCGACCACCGGTACGCCAGAGATGTTATTGGCGCGGGTGATCTCCATCACTTCGCGGATGCTGGTCTGCGGCCCGACCGTGATCGGATCGTTGATGACGCCGCTCTCGTACTTCTTGACCAGCCGCACTTCGCGCGCCTGACCTTCGGCGCTCATGTTCTTGTGGATGATGCCGATGCCGCCCTCCTGCGCCATCGCGATGGCCAACCGGCCCTCGGTGACGGTATCCATGGCGGCGGAGACGAGCGGAATGTTGAGCGTGATGGACCGGGTCAGGCGGGTGGAGAGGTCGACGTCCTTCGGCAGCACGATGGAGTGGGCCGGCAGCAACAAAACGTCATCAAAAGTGAGGGCTTCCTGGACGATACGCATGGCGGGATATCCTGACGGAGGGTGAAGATGAAGCGCGGTATTGTAACGCGCATCGGGGGTTGCCGCCCACAGCGGCAACCAGGCACTTGGCGGCTACCGCCAAACCTCACGAGCAGTGTCAGGTGCCAGCCAATCGATCCATCAGGCCAAGCCCAGCCAGAACCGGATGGCTTCATCAAGTCGTGCCAGATCGGCCACGGTCAACCCGCCGATCCGCTTGCCGAGCGCCGACTTGGGGAGGGTCATGAGCTTATCCGCCATGATGTCCGAAACGGCCCGAAGCCCGTTTGACGCGGAAGGCTGAACGCGCACCCGAAATGATGGCGCGTCGATGAGGTCCGAACTCACGAGGCACACAGTCACGCTGTCGCGAAGCGCTAGCGTAACCGAACTCTGGACGATGACGACGGGGCGAGGCTTGCTCACGAGGCCACTCCCTGCCGCCGTATGGATGTCGCCCCGTTTCATCACCAATCGAAAGAGATGAAATCCTGCCAAGAGGTGTCCCGCTGGTCCGCCTCGTTTGCAAGGCGGCATTGCCGTGCAAGTTCAGCGCGCGTGGGCTGTGGTCGCCGCACTTTAACAACGGCCACCGTCCGCCCCCTGCGGGTCAGGCGGATTTCGGAGCCCGGCCCGGCCTTGTCGATGGCCGTCGCCAATCCACGTGTGTTCTCGATTTGAATCGTCTTCATGGGGTTCTCCGCGAGACATGCCCGACATCTTACCGCACGGATGCTCGCCGGTCCTCGAGCGGACCATCTCATCGAGGCAGGCACCCGGCGGCTTTTCCATTCCGGCGTACCCGACGGGCTATCATTCCCAAATGACTCAGAGATCCAGCCGTCCCGGCATGTCGCCCCCGGAACCACCGGCCCTCCTCCCCGAGCGCGAGGTCTTCAGCGTCACCCGCCTCAACCAGGAGGCGCAGTTGCTGCTGGAAACCGGACTGCCGTTGCTGTGGGTGGAAGGCGAGCTGTCCAACCTCGCCCGCCCGGCCTCGGGCCATCTCTATTTCACGCTCAAGGACAGCGGTGCGCAGGTGCGCTGCGCATTGTTCCGCCAGCGTGGTCTTCGGCTGGGCTTCACGCCGCGCGACGGCATGCAGGTGCTGGTGCGCGGACGCGTCAGCCTGTACGTGCCACGCGGAGACTATCAACTGATAGTAGAGCAGATGGAGGAAGCGGGTCACGGCGCGCTGCAACGGGCCTTCGAGGCGCTCAAGCAGAAGCTCGCGACCGAGGGGCTGTTCGATCCGGCCCACAAACGCCCGCTGCCGGCCTTTCCGAAGCGCGTGGGCGTCATCACCTCGCCCACCGGCGCCGCCATCCGCGACGTGTTGAGCGTGCTGCGGCGGCGTTTTCCGGCGCTGCCGGTGCTGATCTACCCGGTACCGGTGCAAGGCGCGGGTGCGGCGGAGAAGATCGCCGCCGCGATCCGGCTCGCCTCGGAACGGCAGGACTGCGACGTGCTGATCCTGACCCGCGGCGGCGGCTCGCTTGAAGACCTGTGGGCCTTCAACGAGGAGGTCGTCGCCCGCGCCGTCCATGCCTGCCGGATTCCGATCGTCTGCGGCGTCGGCCACGAGATCGACTTCAGCATCGCCGACTTCGTTGCCGACCAGCGCGCGCCCACACCCTCGGCCGCCGCCGAACTGGTCAGCCCCGATGCCGCCGAACTCGTCCCGCACATCAACTCCGCCGCCCGCAGGCTGCGGGCCAACCTGCGCGACCGCCTGACCCGCCACCGGCAAACCCTGCGCTGGCTCGAAGGCCGTCTGCACATGCAGCACCCCGAACGACGCCTGCGCGAGCGCAGCCAGAGCGCCGACCTGCTGGAGACGCGGCTCGGCAAGGCCATCGAACACCACCTCGCCCGTCGTGAAGCCACCCTGTCGCGCCTGCGCCTGCGGCTTGGACATCATTCCCCGGCCCGTCGCGTGGCCGCCGCCGCCGACCGCAATCGCCTCCTGCATCTGCGCCTGCGCAACGCGGCCGACAACCGCCTCAGCCACGAACACGGGCGGATCGTCACGGCAATGCGCGCACTCCACGTCGTCAGTCCGCTCGCCACCCTCGAACGTGGCTACGGCATCCTCACCGACCACAACGGCAAGGTCATTCGCCACCCGGATCAGGTGGCGATTGGCGATGCACTGGAAGCCAGGGTTGCGGGTGGGAAGATTGGGTGCGTCGTAACGGAAAAGCGGTCGGCCAAATCCAGTATGTAAAGTTCCTGGGGTCGTCAGAATTCGTGGGTGGACTCCAGTAGCCCGGACGCAGCGCAGCGGAATCCGGGGTGGTCCACGGTCGTCAGTGACACCGCCCTCCCAATCCCGGATTCCATTGCATTCCACCCGGACTACACGACCTACGGCCGCTACTCACGAATTCCGTGGAGGAGCCAGCTCCTGAACACTGCCTGCGGCGGCAAGGGAAACGCCGAACGAGGCAGCGTTAACGCAGGTCATCCCGGAATTTCACCCCATATGCCACGGTGTTACCATCTCACTGCCTCTCCCGCGAAAGGACTCGCCCATGACCCGCCCGCACGACACCGGCTACAAGCTCCTGTTCTCCCACCCCGAGATGGTCCGCGACCTGCTTCTGGGCTACGTGCCCGGCGAGTGGGTCCACGAGGCCGACTTCGATTCCCTCGAACACGTCAACGGCAGCTACGTCTCCGACAACGAACGCCAGCGCCACGACGACATGGTATGGCGCCTCAAGCTCCGCGACCGCTGGCTGTGGGTCTATCTCGTGCTCGAATTCCAGAGCAGTCCCGACCCCTGGATGGCCCTGCGCATGCTCGTCTACGTCGGCCTGCTGGCGCAGGATCTCGTCCGCAAGGGCGAATTGCACCCCGAGCCCGATGGCCGGCCCCGCCTGCCGCCGATCCTGCCGATCGTGCTCTACAACGGCCTGCCACCCTGGCAGGCGCCGATCGACGTCGCCGACTGCTTCGTCGCCCCACCCAAGGGGCTGGAGACATTTCGCCCGGCATTGATGCACCACCTGATCGACGAGGCACGCCTCAAACTGCATCCTGCGGCGGCCGTGCGCAACTTCGCCGAGGCCCTGTTCCGGCTCGAACACGGCCGCACACCCAACGACATGCGGCATGTCCTGCAAGCCCTCGACCGGCTGCTCAAGGACGACGCCAGCCAGCCGCTGCGGCGCGCCTTCGGCATCTGGGTCAAACGCCTGTTGCGCCGCAAAGTGCCAAAATCTAAGATCGAAGATGTCGACCGTTTACAGGACATCATGGAGGCCGATCACATGCTCGCCGAACGCATCGAAGGCTGGTTCGAGGAAGCTGCCCGTAAGGGACTGGAGCAAGGCATGCAGCAAGGCAAGCGCCAAGGCGCCGCCCATGCCCTGGAGCGCCTGCTCACCCGCCGCTTCGGCCCCCTGCCCGAATGGGCGTCGGAACGTCTGGATGCGGCCAGCGACGAAAAGCTGGATGCTTGGCTCGATGCCGTGCTCACCGCCGACAGCCTCGACGAGGTGTTCGGGCACGAGTGAGCCGGCATCCGCGTGACGCTGCGCGTCTCCAAGCCCACCAAGCCAAGATTGAAGACGTCGACCGCTTACAGAACATCATGGCGGCCGACCACGTGCGCGCCGCCACCCACCGCGACTGCACGCTCGGACCGACGCGGTACTGACCGCCGGATGCGACGACCTACTTGCCACACACCGTAGCGCGCCTGCCATCCACGCTTCCGCCCAGGCAGACCTCCAGCCGCGAGATCTTTGCGGAGGGCACAAATCCTGCTTTTTTGATCTTTGGCAAAGAAATATATCCACATTGAATCCAGGATCAGACAGTGGCCGGGAGCCGGCCCGAGTTGCGAGATGGTTCAAGGCAAGACCCTGCTCGATACTGCTACAAAATAACGGCAGCCATGACAAGGAATACGGGCTTTACGTTGATTGAACCGATCGCAGTCGTTGCCTTGGCAACGGTGCTGCTGGTCGTCGGCGCGCCCGGGCTGCGCGATCTGTTGATCAACAACCGGATTGCCAATCAGGCGAACGAGCTGGTTTCCGCATTGGCTTACGCGCGCAGCGAGGCTGTCAAGCGCGGTACAAATGTGACCATTTGCGGCAGCTCGACCGGCACGGTCTGCGATACCCAGTGGAATCAGGGGTGGGTTGTGTTTCTCGATCCCGACAATGTCGGAGCGCCGGCGAACACGAGTGATATATTGCGAGCTCTGGATCGGTCGCCAACCGGGGCCAGCCTATCCGGCCCGAACTCGCTGAGCTTTCTGGGTGACGGCAGTGCGGATCTGTCGGCGAGCGTGCAGTTCGACCTGAATCATCAGGGATGTTCGGGCATGTGGGCCCGCAGCGTCGACATCAATGTTCAGAGACGCACCGCGGTAACCACCGCGGCCTGCACCTGACAGAAACGGAGAAGACTCACGTGGTGGACGACCGGCCAGTAAATGATCGAGCGAATCGTCGGCGATCGCGCCAGCGCGGTTTCTCACTCATCGAAGTGCTGGTGGCGGTCGTCGTGCTGTCGATCGGGCTGCTGGGCCTCGCCGCCCTTCAGGCATCCACCACGCGCAGCAATCACAGCGCCCTCCTGCGTACCCAGGCCACCAACCTCGCCTACGACATCGTCGACCGCATGCGCGCCAACGTCACTCCGGCCGAAAGCGGCGACTATGACGCCGACTACGGCGCTCTGCCCGACGAGGACGATCCGACACCCGCCGCCAACGCCTGCGACCCGGCCCTGGCCCCCAGCGGCAGTATCGCCAATCGCGACCTCCAGGAATGGAAGAACACCTTGGCCTGCGCACTTCCGTCCGGCGATGGACGCATCACCCGCGACGCCACCAACAACCGTCTGGTGACCGTCGACGTGCGCTGGGACGACAGTCGCAGTGAAGACAGCCTGCTCACCTTCAGCGTGACGACCGAACTATGACGTCCACGCACATCACGATAACGCCACGAAACCAGCGCGGTCTGTCGCTGGTGGAGTTCATGATCGCGCTGGTGCTCGGCCTGTTCCTGGTCGCCGGCGTTCTGATGCTGTTCGTCGGCAGCAATCAGGCCTACCGTTTCAACGACTCCCTAGCCCGGCAGCAGGAAACCGCCCGCTTCGCCATCGAGGCCATCGCGCGCGATCTGCGCATGGCCGGCTACCTCGGTTGTGCGAGCCGCGGCCTGCAACCGACCAACACGCTCAAGACGGCCAGTCTTCCGGCCAGTTTCGACCCCGGTCTCGGTCTGGTCGGCTGGGAAGCGTCAGATGCCTGGCCCGACGACGAAATCACCTACGGCGGCGCCACCACCAGCACCGCCAGCGGCTGGAGTACGACCGGCGGCGTCGTGCTCGACACCTTCAACGCCATGGGCGGTTCGGACATCATCCGCGCCTGGTTCGGCGACAACCCGGTCGCCATCAATACCATCTCGCCCGGCGCATCCACCGTCGTCAACGTGGTCCCCAACAGTGGCTTCGCGAACGGCGACATCCTGCTGCTGCACGACTGTTCCAGATCCTATTGGGTACAGGCGTGCAATGTGGAGGATCTCGGTCCGCCCGCCAACCCGACATCGACCAATCTCACCCTGTCCGCCGGCTGCACGCCGGGCAACGACGTCGCCATCCCGATCACGCTCAACCCCGACGGCCGCGAAGCGATGCGCCTGACCAGCCGCATCTACTACGTCGGCAAGCGTGCGAACGCCGCCGCCAACCCGCCCGCCCTGTTCCGGCGCGAGTTGAGCAGCACCGGCGCGCCCGGCGACGCCCTCGAACTCGTCGAGGGCGTGGAAAGCATCCAGGTGCTCTACGGCATAGACACCGACAACGACGACATCGTCGACCAGTTCGTCACGGCGAACAATGTCGGCAACTGGAGCCGCGTCACCAGCGTCCGCATCAGCCTGCTGCTGGTCAGTACCGAAGACAACCTGCTGCCGGAAATCACCGATGTCGTCTTCGACGGCCGCACCCTGACCCCCACCGACCGGCGCGCGCGACAGGTGGTCACATCCACCATCACCCTGCGCAACCGGCTGCCATGAGGAGGCTCGAGGTGAACCCCACACCCATGGCGATCCGGCACGAACAACGCGGCATGGCCCTCGTCATCAGCCTCGTCATGCTGTTGCTGCTGACCATGCTCGGCGTCACCGCCGTCCAGGTCGCCACCCTCGAAGAACGCATGGCCGGCAACACCCGAGACCGGCACATGGCCTTCCAGGCCGCGGAAGCGGCATTGCGAGGTGGGGAAACATTACTCGGTCAAGCGGCGCTTCCGGACTTCGCGGGTACCCAGGGGCTATACGCGACACCACTCCCCCTGACGTTCTGGAGCATATGGGACCCCAACGATTGGAGTGACAATGCGGTACTTTATGATGGGGAGCTTGGATCAGCGCTGAGTGCGTCACCGCGATTCGTGGTCGAGGAGATCGCATTCATCGACTCAGAAGGTGAGAGCGCCGCATTCGGCGAAATTCCAGACATGAGTTTCTACCGGATTACGGCCCGAGGTGTCGGTGGCACCGATACCGCTGTCGTCATCCTGCAGTCGGTTTACCGGCGGTAGGTCCGCTGTCAGGACGGCATGGCCGCACGAATATGGCCCGAATACCGAGGAAGACATGACATGAATATCCATCAATACCCAGGTGTGCAAGCCCGCCGGTTTCTGGTGATAGGCGCATTATTGACGTCATTGCTACTGGTGTCGGCGAACGCCGTGGAGCTCCTACGCGCGGGAACAGTCACCGCGGTGGATGCGGCAAGCGCGACGATCACGATCGACGATGTGCGCTATCGCGTCGCGTCTCCTCAAACCGACACTCCCGAGAACGTCCGCCTGTCGGATATCCGGGTGGGAAACGTCGTGACGTTTGTCGAATCCGGTGGTGTGGTGATCAGTCTGATGCTGGGAGCGATGTTGCCCGGCGATCACTAGGCATAGGGCGGCTTCTCAAACGACTGCGGGATGAATCGTGACTGGAATTGGTTGCGGAGGTGTGGAAATGAAGGCTCAACTGAGATTCTTGGAACGGATGTTTGAGGTACCAAAAGAGTCATTCCTCTACGCTCCGGTCGCACTGCTGTTTCTGTTGATCATGTTTGTCGTGGTGGTCGCAATGCCGCGAGCCGCCAATGCCACCGATTGCGTCGTTACGCTGAACAACCAAGGGTCTTACGGTAGTTCCACTAACGGCACATATCCATATCCCATCAGTGCGCTTTCCGAGATCACAGGGCTCTCTCTCGTATCAGGGCACAGCCGGTGCAGCAATACCACTCGATGGGGTTTTACGGCAGGTACGAATATTCTGTGGACCTCGGGTCGGTGTCGGGATGCATATTTTGACATCACCGGAATCGAGGCCGGGTGCACTCCGGTGGTTCCACCAACCCCTGGCGAGATTTCTCAGACGCCCCTGTTTCTCGGTGGAGCAGTCGAGCCTAACGTGATGTTCGTCCTGGACGACTCCGGTTCCATGATGTTCGAGATCATGCCGGACGACTATGTATTCTGGGGGGTCGGGGCATCGGCAAGTGGCAGTATCACGATATCCCGTGTGAATGGGTATAACGGGGGGTATTGTTACTCTGGCAACTGTGATTGGTATGGTGTCAATACAGGCTACGTCCTATGGACGTTTCCACGAGTCAGCGAGGTTTATGGGGACGAAGAGTACGCGGCATGGTATTCGAGCGTGGCCACGGTTCAGGGACTGAACCTGTCCGATACCTCATGGCCCGCATTCGCCGCGCTGACGAGATCGTCCCAGGCTAACACGATTTTCTACGACCCCTCCATCACCTATGTGCCGTGGGTGGATTCTCAAGGCAACTCGTTCCCGAATGCGAGCACGACCTGCGCGCTGCACAATCCGCGCAAGGCCAGCGGTGGATGCCGCACGCTCAATGCCAGCGTCACAACACGCGAACGTTGGGCGAACTGCGCATCGGATAGCTACGACACAAATTCGTGCACGCGGACCTACGAGGAACGAACGTTCTGGCCGGCGACTTACTTCTACCACACGGGTGGAGATGTCTGGGATCCGAACAACTATGAGCGCGTCTTCATTCGCAATACCGTGACCAGCTATTCCGGCCACGGACGGGAGAATCGTTCGGATTGCACAGGCGGCGTCTGCACTTATGCACAAGAGATCCAGAACTTCGCGAACTGGTATACCTATTACCGATCCCGCATTCTCGCGTCCCGGGCCGGAATCGGTCGCGCCTTTTCGCAGCAGGGCTCCAACATGCGCGTCGGCTATGGCACGATCAACAAGGGCGAGAGCACGGTCGACAATCAAAGTAATACGCGGACGATCGTGAAAGGTGTCAGGCCTTTTGTTGGCGACGATCGGACCGAGTTCTTCGATCTTCTGTACGACCGCGATATCCCGGCACTGGGAACGCCGTTGCGAAGAGCCTTGGATGCAGCCGGTCAGTACTATTCCAGGAGCGACAACCGCGGCCCCTGGGGTGCGGTACCGGGAACCAACGACACGACGCCACACCTCCAGTGCAGGCGCAGCTATACGGTGTTGATGACCGACGGCTACTGGTCCGGCGG
>JAQVJI010000048.1:0-4227 GCA_028695255.1 Chromatiales bacterium
CAGACCTCGATGCACTGCGGGGTATCGAAGTGACCCACGCATTCGGTGCACAGATTGGGGTCGATGATGTAGACCTCATCGCCCGCGGAGATCGCGCCGTTCGGGCACTCGGGCTCGCACACGTCGCAGTTGATGCATTCGTCGGTGATCATCAGGGCCATGACTGAATCCTCTATCGATACGCCGGGCGGCTGTCGCCCGCAAAGGCCGGAATTCTAGCAGACTTCACACACCGCACTTCCTTGCTCTGGATCAATGGCAGTGCGTTGAACCCGGGCGGCCTGAGCATTGGATGCCGTTCAGCGCACCCGGTTCCGCAGCGCTGACCGTACCGGCCCGGCCACGAAGTGTGAGACATCGCCGCCCAGCGCGGCAATTTCACGCACCAGGCTTGAGGAAACGTAGGCGAATTCCTCGGCCGGGGTGAGGAACACCGTCTCCAGATCGGGCGCCAGATGCCGGTTCATGCTCGCGAGCTGGAACTCATGCTCGAAGTCGGACACCGCGCGCAGACCGCGCAGGATGACGCGCGCGCCGATCTCCTGCACGAAATCCACCAGCAGGGTGTCGAAGCCGCGCACCTCGACGTTGCTCAGGCCACCCAGCACCTCGCGCGCCAGCGTCACGCGTTCGTCGAGATCGAAGAAGGGGCGTTTGGAAGGATTGGCCGCCACCGCCACCACCACGCGATCGAACAGCAGCGCGCTGCGCCGCACGATGTCGGAATGGCCGTTGGTGATGGGATCGAAGGTCCCCGGATAGACTGCGATCACGCTCATGGCGGCTAGTATCGAAGTTCGGCGTGCGTGGTGGCAAGTCTTGCGAAGATACTTGAACCGCCAAGGACGCCAGGAGCGCCAAGGGAAAGATTGATCGGTCACAGAGGGAAAACGAAAAGCATGTCCTCTCGCTGAGGGCGCTGGGACGCAGGGGAAAATCATATCGTTTGCAGTTCTGCCTTTCTCTGCGCCCCAGCGCCCTCAGCGAGAGCAAAGTCTTTTCTCCGTGTCCTCTCTGGCGGCTCGATCGCGACTCCCCGCACAGGTCACGCTTCGGCACTGTGCGTCAGGTAGCGCTCACGCGCAACCTGACCTACGGCGTCGGTGCGGAATCGATGGACGCTTCGGCCCGCGCCCGTCCGCGCGTCTGGTCGACGAACATCACCACGATGAAGGCGAGGAAGAACAGCACGGCACAGAACAGGATCGCCTGATGCAGACCGACCGCTACCTGCAACAGGCCGATGCCGACCAGGCCGACGATGCCGGCGAGCTTGTTGGACAGGCCCCAGAAGCCGAAGAACTCGGCCGCCTTGTCGGACGGCGAGAAGATGCCGACCAGCGCGCGCGTGGCCGACTGGCAGGCGCCGAGACACATGCCGGCGAGCGTGCCGACGACCAGAAACACGTGCTGCGCCTGCCATTGCACGTCGAAGGCATCGCGCAGCCACAGCGTCATCTGCGGCGTGGCGTAGATCAGCAGGATGGCGAGGATCCACAGGAACAGCGTGATGTTGTAGGTGAGCCTGGCGCCGATGCGATCCTGGATGAAGCCGAAGCCGATCGCGCCGAGCGTCGCCGTCACCTGCACCGTCACGAACATCAGCACGCGCGTCTGCTCGTCCCAGCCGATCACCTGCGCGCCGTAGACGAAGGTGAAGGAAATGATGATGTAGATGCCGGACATCGAGAAGAACACCGACAGCAGGAACACCGCCAGATCGCGGTAGCCACGCAGGTCGCGCAGCGACTCGCGCACCCGCGTCATGCCCATGTTCAGATAATCGCGGTGGCGCGGCAGGCGCCGGCCCTGGCGCCGCTCGCGCACCCACAGAAAGGTCGGGATCGCCGTGATCAGGAAGAACGCCGCCGCATACGGCCCGACCCAGCGCACGTTGTCGAAGTTCTCCAGGCTCACCTCGCCCAGGAACATCAACGCGAAGGCGGTCGACACCAATCCGCCCACATAGCCGAGCGCCCAGCCGAAACCCGAGATCTTGCCCTGATCCTCGGGCGGACCGAGATCGGGCAGAAAGCTCGCGATGAAGGATTCGCCGATCGAATAGGCGTAGTTGGAAACGATGATCAGCAGCACGCCGAGCAGCACGAAACCCGGCGCGACGAAATACAGCAGCGCGGTCGCGACCACGGTCAGCACATAGCTCGCGAACAGGAACTGCTTGCGCGCGGCCGAATAGTCCATGATCGCGCCGAACACCGGCGCGCTGATCACCACCAGAAAATATGAGGTCGCGAGCGACAGGCTCCACAACAGATTGCCAAGCCGGTAGTCGTTGTCCGCGTCGCCCACGATCACGCGCGTGAACAGATCGCCGAAGATCACCGTGATGATGAGCAGCGTGTAGGCCTGATTGGCGAAGTCGAACATCGCCCAGCCGAGGATTTCCTTCTTGGATGCGCGTTTCGTCTTCACGTCGTCTTCACGTCTCGGGGTTCCGCGGTTCGTCGGCGCCCATCATATGCAATCTTCCGTTCAGCCGTGGAATTCGTGAGCGACTGTGGCCTCCGCTCCCCTCACCCTGTCCCTCTCCCCGGGAGAGGGGACCCTTCGTTTCGGGTTCGTCCATGACGGCAACCATTGTCATCCCGGCTGGCCACTCGGCGGAGGCGCCCAACACATCGGCACGGCGATCACCGCCCCGGCACGCCGCACAGCAACGCCTGCGCATCCAGCACGGCGTCGTACCCGTCGGGCAACGGCTGACCGGGCCGGACCCGTTCCACCTCCGTGTAGCGCAGCCGGGTTTCGTCGGCGTGACCCCGACCGATGCCTTCGCGCTGGTTCCACAGGAGATTGACCAGCGGCTGCGGAATCCAGTCGTGGTGGGAACTGTAGATGAAATATTCGTGATGCGAAGGCAGCCGATGATCCGGACCGAAACCGTCACAGGGCTGGATGAACGCCAGTCTGGCCGGGCGCTCCGGCATCGCCGCGATCGCATCCCTGAGCGCCGCGAACTCCCGCGCCTGCACGCGCACCATGCCGTCCCAGAACCCCAGCCCCGCCTGCGCGGCCAGCACAAGCGCGAAACCCGTGGTGGCCCAGTGCGGCCAGACCTGATCCTGCGTCAGGGTCTTGAGGCCGAGATAGACCAGCACGCAGACGGCGGCGTAGCTGAAAAACAGGGTGCGGGTCGGCAGATAGTGATCCCTGAGGATCAGCATCGGCAGCAGGCTCACCAGCCACACCACTGCGATCAGGGCAATGCGGCGCAAACGGCGCAGCGTTCCGCCATCCGCCGCCCCCGCGATGCGCCACAGGCCGACCGGCAGCAGCCAAACCACAACCAGCATCGTGACGGTCCAGCGCACCGGCCACGGCAGCGATTCCGGATGAATCCCGCTGCGAAAGAACTCCCATCCTCCCGACAGCATGGGCAGCGCCTGAATCAGGTGTTCCGTCACGACCAGCGGCGACAAGTCCAGCCCGCCTCTTTCGATCGCCCCGGCATTGCCCGCCTGGGCCGGGACCATCACGAGTTTGTAGAGCGCGAGGTACAAGCCCATGACGGCGATGTATCCCACCAGCATGACGAGCAGTTGCCGCTCCCCACGGCCTGCATTCCTATCGAACGCAAAACGAATCAACACCGCCAGCAGGAACAACGGCGCAAGCGGCTGGTAGATCAGAAAGGCCGTCAGCAGAAAGCCGACGGCGAGAACGAGCCAGGACGCGGCCCGCAGTGCCTCCCATCCGCACGCCGACACGCCGACACGCCGACACGCCGACCAAGCCTGTCTGGAACGTTCGACGAATGCAAACGAAAGCATCGCGGCAACACCGGCCAGCATCGACACCGAAGTGATCGCCCAGCCGACGAAAACCGCCGCCGCAGGCGTCAACACACATGCAAGGGCGACGAGCGTTGCTTCATGGCGTGGCAATCGGGATACGAGCAGCAATCGCCGGATCAGCCATCCGAGCCAGAGCAACAGAATGAAACCGACGAACCGTAGCGTGACCAGACCGTCGACGGAATCGACCCGCTGCAGCAACCGGTCGTTGAGAAAGGCCAGAAACGGCCGACCCGAGGCGATGAACCAGTCGACGTTCATCTGCCGCCAGCCGAGCTGTTGCAGGAACAACATCGAGTAGTCGTCCGTGTGCCCGTATGCAACCACCAGGGCGCTGCCGAATGCCAGCAGCAGACATGCCGGCAGCAGCACGGCGTCCATTCCGGTCCTCATTGCGCATGTTCTCCCATGT
>JAQVJI010000048.1:4327-15777 GCA_028695255.1 Chromatiales bacterium
ATGACGTGCTGTTCGGTGCCGTATTCGATCAGGCCGGCGTCCTGCGCCAGCGCGGCGCTGAAGAAGGCCTCGCCCGGCACGAACAGCACGACGAATTCCGGCGTGGGTTCGAACTGCTCGAAATAGCTCTTGCGGCCGAGCTGTTCGATGTGCGTGCGCAACTGACGCGCATGGCGCACGAGCTGGGCCTGACGCTCGGCATCGTCGCCGGCCTCGACCGCCGACAGGTAGGCGTCGACCGGCGCCTTGGCGTCGACCACGATCTGACGTCCGCCCGGCAGACGCACGATCATGTCGGGCCGCAGGCGACCGCCTTCGGTGGCGACGTTCTGCTGCTCGCTGAAATCGCAGTGTTCGAGCATGCCGGCCATCTCGACCACGCGCCGCAGTTGCATCTCGCCCCAGCGCCCGCGCGCGGTCGGCTGGCGCAGGGCCTTCACGAGGTCGGCGGTCTCCTTGTGCAGGCGCGGCAGATGGTGGTCGAGCAGCGACTTGACCTGTTGTTCCAGCGAGCGGTACGCACCCTCGCGCGCCTTTTCGAGATCGACGATGCGGTGATCGACCTTCTCCAGCGATTCGCGGATCGGCTTGGTCAGTTGCTCGATCGCCTGCTGGCGCTGGCCGAGATCGTCGCGCGCGCCCTGCTGGAATTTCTCCAGCGTCTCGCGCGCGAGCGTCACGAAGGACTGGTTGTTGTGCTTGAGCGCGTCCGACGACAGGGCCTTGAAGGCATCGGCGAGCTGGCTGCGCGCGTCGTCCAGCAGGCGCAGTTTTTCCTGCGCGTTCTTCTGTTCCTGCGCGAGACGTTCGTTGAGTTCGGCCTGGGCCGAACGCAGATTGCTCACCTCGATACGCAGCGCATCGAGCAGGCGCGCGCGCTCCTCCAGCTCGCGTTCGAGCTGCGGGATGCGGCGGGTCTTTTCCTCCGCCGCCGCGCGCAGCGCCGCCTCGGTCGCACGCGCATCGACGATCGCCTGCTCGCGCCGGCCGGCGTCGTCCAGCGCCTGCTTCAGTTCCGTCGCGCGCGCCTCGGCGGCGGTCAGACGTTCGTCGAGCACGCCTTCGCGCGCACGCGCGCGGCCGGCCAGCAGCAGCCACAGCGGCAGCGCGACGAGCAGCACGCCGGCGGCGGCACCGATCGCGATCATCATCCAGTCGGGTTCGGGCATGCGTTCGGTCCTTGTTCGATCAAATGTCGTAGGAGCGGCGGCGGCCGCGAAGAATCCGGCACTTCGGCCAAACCATGTCGTCGCGGCCGCCGCCGCTCCTACGGAGACGGATGGCTCAGTGCCGGATCGCCAGATGATAGCCCACCTCGCCGGCGCTGCCGCCGCGGATGATCTCCCAGTTCTCCGGCACGGGCGGCGTGCCGAGTGCGATCTCGGCTTCGAGATAGATGCGCGCGCCGGACTTGAGCAGATCGCGCGTCTCCAGTTCGCGGCAGGCGCGCGGCAACAGGTCCTGACCGAAGGGCGGATCGAGGAAGACGAGGTCGTAGGTCTCGCTCGCCTGTTCCAGAAACGAAAAGGCGTCGCGGTTGACCACCGCGACCTGTGCGGCATCGAGCGTCCGCACCACGTCGCGCAGATGCGCCGCCACACGCGGATCGCGCTCCACCAGCGTCACGGCGCCGGCGCCACGCGAGGCGGCCTCGAAGCCGAGCGCGCCGCTGCCGGCGAACAGATCCAGACAGCGCGCGCCGACGACGATGCCCTGCAACCAGTTGAACAGGGTCTCGCGCACGCGGTCCGGCGTTGGCCGCAGGCCGGGCGCGTGCGGCACCGGAATGCGCCGGCTGCGCCAGGTGCCGCCGACGATGCGGATCTGGCCGGGCGCGCCGGCACGCGCCCGCCCGCTCACCCGCCGACCACGACGGTGACCAGCCGGTCCGGCTGTACGTGACGCCGGAAGGCCTCGCGCACGTCGTCGACGGTGACGGCCTCGACGCGCTCGCTGAAGCGGTCGAGCCAGTCCAGCGGCAGATCGTAGAAGCCGATCATGCCGAGTTGTTCGACGATGTCGGAATTGCTCGCCGTGCGCAGCGGGAAGCCGCCGGTGATGTTGCGCTTTGAGGCGGCCAGTTCGGCCTCCGTCGGTCCCTTGTCGATGTAATCGCGCAGCAGATCCCGCATCACGCCGATCGCCTCTTCGGCCTGCGCGCCCTGCGTCTGCACGCCCATCATGAACGGACCCGGCGCGGTCATCGGCAGGAAGTAGCTGTAGACGCTGTAGGCCAACCCACGCTTGCCGCGCACCTCGTCGAACAGGCGCGAGGTGAGGCCGCTGCCGCCGAGCACGTGATTGCCGACGTAGAGCGGGAAATAGTCCGCATCGCCGCGCGCGATCGCCGGCTGGCCGATCAGCACGTGCGACTGTTCGGACGGGAATTCGATGCGCAGCGTCGTCGCCTCGCCGCGTGCGGGCGGCGCCGGCAGCGCGGGTGCGGGTTCACCTTCCGCCAGTACGGCCGCGATGCGTGCGGCGATGCGCTCGGCGCCCGCGCGATCGAGGTCGCCGACCAGCGCCAGCACGCCGTTGCGCGCGACGTAGTGGCGCGCATGAAAGGCTTGCAGGTCCTCGCGCCGGATCGTATCCAGGCTCTGCTCGGTGCCGAGCGGATCGGAGGCGTAGGGATGACCTGCATACAGCGTTTCGAGGAAGCGCGTCTGCGCGATCTCGCCCGGATTCTGCATGCGGCCTTGCAGGGCCACGCGCGTGTTGCGCAGCGCGCGGTCGAGATCGCGCTGCGGGAAGTTCGGCGCGCCGACGACCGTGATGTAGGTGGTGAGCGCGGTTTCGAGCCAGTCGGCATCGCTCGTGAGCGTGCGCAGATTGACCCAGGCCATGTCGCGCAGCGCGCCGCCGCCGTATTGCGCGCCGACCGATTCGAAGCGATTGGCGATGGTGTCGGCATCCCACTCGCCGGCGCCATTGTTCAACAGGCCGCTGGTCAACCGTGCGACGCCCGCCAGTTCGCCGTCGCGCGCGCTGCCGGCGTTGAACACCAGCCGCAGATCGAGCATCGGCAGCTCGCGCGCCTCGACGAAATACACCCGCAGACCGTTGTCGGTGGTCCAGTGCTGGATGCGCGGCGCGGCCGAGACGAGCGGCGCCGCGAGCAGCAGGAAAACCGGAAGGAAGAGACGCAGTGTTGTCTTGAGCATGTTTGATATGACTCCGATAACTTTCTCTCGCCGGGATCACCGGGACGCAGGGGAAAACCAGAATGTCGAACCGGATATTTCCCAGCGCCTCAGCGTCCCCAGCGAGAGAACGAGGATTTAGCGCAGATGCCCGTCGAAGCTGCTCGGCGGACGCGCGGGATCGATCGGCTGCGGATCGAGACGGGCCACGGTGCGACGGTCGGATATCAGGTACTTGCGCGCCACCGCCTGCACCTGCTCGGGCGTGACGGCGCGGATGCGCTCGACGTAGTCCTCGCCGGCGCGCCAGCCGAGCCCCACCATTTCCAGTGCGCCGAGCTGGAAGGCCTGGTTCTGGATCGAGTCGCGCTCGTAGATGTCGGAGGTGACCACCTGCGCCTTGACGCGTTCGAGTTCGAGGTCGTCGACGGGCTCGTTCTTCAGGCGTTCGATCTCGGCCTCCAGCGCCGCTTCGAGTTCCGCGACCGTGCGGCCGCGCGCCGGCACGGCGCTGAACATGAACAGGTTGTCGAGGCGCGAAAAACCGTTGTAGCCCGCACCGGCCGAGGCGGCGATCTCCTGCCCGCGCACGAGCTCGCGCGTCAGGCGCGCACTGCCGCCGCCGGAGAGCACGCCCGCCAGCACCTCCAGCGCGTACGGCTCCCAGTCCGTCTCGGCGCTCGTCAGCACCGGCGTCTTGTAGCCCATCAGCAGCGTCGGCAGTTCGGCCGGCGCCTTCACGACGATGCGGCGCTCGCCGCGCTGCGGCACCTCGGTGCGCGGCTTGACGTCTGGCAGATCGCGTGCGGGGATGGCGCCGAAATGCTCGCGCGCCAGCGCGTGCACGGCGTCGGGGTCGACGTCGCCGACCACCACCAGCACGGCGTTGTTCGGCGCGTACCAGCGTTCGTACCAGGCACGCAGGTCTTCGACCCGCATGTGTTCGAGGTCGGTCATCCAGCCGATGACCGGAATGCCGTAGGGACTGTTGAGCCAGGCCGCGGCGTTGAAGTGTTCGTAGGTGAGGCTGTTCGGGTTGTCGTCGGTGCGCAGGCGCCGTTCCTCGCGCACGACGCGGATTTCCTGCGCGAACTCCTCCGGCGGCAGCGCGAGGTTCTGCATGCGGTCGGCCTCCAGTTCGAAGGCGACCGGCAGCCGATCGTTGGCGAGCACCTGGTAATAGGCCGTGTAATCGCGGCTGGTGAAGGCGTTCTCGCGCCCGCCGAGTTCGGACACGATGCGCGAGAACTCGCCGGCGGGATGTTTCGGCGTGCCCTTGAACATCATGTGTTCGAGCACGTGCGAGACGCCGGTGACGCCGCCGTATTCGTAGCTCGAACCGACGCCGTACCAGACCTGCGCCACCGCCACGGGCGCGCGCCGGTCGGGTTGCACGAGGATCTTCATGCCGTTGTCGAGCCGGTATTCGTGGACGCGGGTCGCAGCCGCCGCAGGGGCGAGGACTGCCGGGATGAGCAACAGGGAAAGCAGGATACGTGTCGGACTCATTGCAACCTTCCGTTCCGGGTGACTGGTTCAAGTGATAGGATTGACGGCCAACGCAACACGTAGACCCCGCGAATCATGTTCGGTTTCAGAAAGAAGAAGCCCCCCGAGTCCAGCCCGCCGCCGGAGACCCCCGAGGTCGCGGAAGCGCCTGCGGCCGAAGCGCCAGAAACCGCGGCGCCGGCACCGCCCCCGACGCAGACACCGCCACCGGCGCCGCAAAAGGAGGGCCTATTCTCACGCCTGCGCAAGGGATTGTCCAAGACCGGTCAGGCGCTGACCGAGGGCGTTGCGAGCCTGGTGCTCGGCAAGAAGGCGATCGACGACGAACTGCTGGAGGAACTGGAGACGCGCCTGCTGATGGCCGACGTCGGCGTCGAGGCCACGCGCCAGATCCTGGACGATCTGACGCGCCGCGTCGCACGCAAGGAGCTCGACGACGCCGACGCGCTCATGCAGGCGCTGCGGCAGGCCATGACCGGCGTGCTCGCGCCCTGCTCCGTCCCGCTGGTCGTCGATGCGACGCGCAGGCCGTACGTCATGCTCGTCGTCGGCATCAACGGCGCCGGCAAGACCACCACCATCGGCAAGCTCGCCAAACGCCTGCAACAGGAAGGCCGCTCGGTGATGCTGGCGGCCGGCGACACCTTCCGCGCCGCCGCGGTCGAGCAGTTGCAGGTCTGGGGCGAGCGCAACGACGTGCCGGTGATTTCCCAGGGTCAGGGCGCAGATTCCGCCTCGGTGATCTACGACGGCTTGCAGGCGGCGCGCGCACGCGGCATCGACGTACTGATCGCCGACACCGCCGGCCGTCTGCACACCCAGACCAATCTCATGGAGGAGTTGAAGAAGGTCAAGCGCGTGCTGGCGCGGCTCGACGAGCGCGCGCCGCACGAGACCCTGCTGGTGGTCGACGGCGGCACCGGCCAGAATGCGCTCAATCAGGCGCGCGAATTCCATCAGGCCGTGGGCCTGACCGGCATCGCCGTGACCAAGCTCGACGGCACCGCCAAGGGCGGCGTGCTGTTCGCGATCGCCAACCGCATGGGCATCCCGATCCGTTTCATCGGCGTCGGCGAGGGCATCGACGACCTGCGCGTATTCGACGCCGACGAATTCGTGCGCGCGCTGCTGGCGACGAACGACGCGGGGTCCTGACGGGCCGGCGCCATCGGATACGGCGCGTCAGGATACCGGCGATGAACGAAGCGTAGGGGCGGCGGCAGCCGCGATGAACGCGGCACCTCGACCGATGCCGCGTGATCGCGCCTCCCGGCGCTCCTACGGCCGGGTTCCATGGCACCCGCGTCACGCATCCGTGCAGCATGACCTGCGACATGACAAATGGCTTGGAGCGGCTTCCCGCCGCGGTACGAACGATCTCCGACGACCGAAGGCGATGATCCAGCTCCAGAACGTCAGCAAGCGCTACCCGTCCGGACAGGAGGCCCTGAGCGGCGTCAGCCTGTCGATGCGGCCGGGCGACATGGCGTTCCTGACCGGCCATTCCGGCGCCGGCAAGAGCACGCTGCTCAAGCTCATCGCGCTGATCGAACGGCCGAGCCGCGGCCAGATCGCGGTCAACGGCCAGAACCTCGCCAACCTGCGCCGCCGCGGCGTGCCGTTCCACCGCCGCAACATCGGCATCATCTTCCAGGACCATCACCTGCTGCACGACCGCACGGTGTTCGACAACGTCGCCCTGCCGCTCGTCATCGCCGGCTACCGCCCGCAGGAAATCGGCCGCCGCGTGCGCGCCGCGCTCGACAAGGTCGGTCTGCTGCACAAGGAGAAGGCATTGCCGGTCACGCTCTCCAGCGGCGAACAGCAGCGCGTCGGCATCGCGCGCGCGGTGGTCAACCGGCCGCCGATCCTGCTCGCCGACGAACCGACCGGCAACCTCGACCCGGACCTGTCGCGCGAGATCATGAACCTGTTCCTGGTCTTCAATCAGCTCGGCGCCACCGTGCTGATCGCGAGCCACGACCTCGAACTCATCAGCACCCTCGGCAAGCCGATGATCCGCCTGCACGACGGCCGGCGCATCGACGCGACGGACACGGCATGAAACAGGCCCGCCGCAACCGCACCAAACCCTCGGTCCGCTCGCGCTTCGGCGCCTGGGGCGACAACCACGCGCGCGCGCTGTTGTTCAGCCTCGGCAAGCTCTATCGCAGTCCGGTCGCGACGCTGCTCACCGTCACCGTCATCGCCATCGCGCTCGCCCTGCCGACCGGCCTGCTGCTCTTGCTCGCCAACCTCGAACGCCTCGGCGGCGGACTCGAATCGTCGACCACCATTTCCGCATTCACCACGCAGCAGGTGCAGGACAGCGCCGCCGCACGCCTGGCGCGCGAGATCACCGACTGGCCCGAAGTGGGTGCCGTCGAGTTCCGCAGCCGCGAACAGGCGCTGGCCGAATTCCGCGAACGCTCCGGACTCGGCGCCGCGCTGGACGCGCTGGACGAAAACCCGTTGCCGGCCGTGCTGCTGGTAACGCCGACCGCCGCAACGGCCGAACCCGATGCGCTCGCAGGACTGGTCGAACGCTTGCAGGCATTGCCGGAAGTGGAATTCGCACAGCTCGACACACTGTGGGTGCAGCGCCTGTTCGCGATCATGAACGTCGGCCGCCGCGGCGTGGAGGTGATTGCACTGCTGCTCGGACTCGCGGTTCTGCTGGTGGTCGGCAACACCATCCGCCTCGACATCCAGAACCGACGCGAGGAAATCGTCGTCACCAAGCTGATCGGCGCCACCGACGCCTTCATCCGCCGCCCCTTCCTGTACGGCGGCCTGTGGTACGGACTGCTCGGCGGCGGACTCGCGGTATTGATCGTGAGCGTCTCACTGCTCGCGTTGCAGGGACCGGTCAGCCATCTCGCCGGACTCTACGACAGCAGCTTCCGCCTGAGCGGCCCCGGGCCGCTCGACGTGCTCGGCCTGCTCGTGGCCGGCACGCTGCTCGGTCTCGGCGGGTCGTGGATTGCGGTCGGGCGGCATCTGCGGGAGATCGAGCCGAGCTGAACAATTTTCGCGCTACGGACGAGCGTCGGTCGGAACGCCTTGTTGGCCATGACTTGCGAAATGCGACGGCTCGGCATGGAGCCTGATACCCAGCGCCGCCACCACCTTGAGAATCGTGTCAAAGCTGGGAGATCTCTCACCGGAAAGCGCCTTGTAAAGGCTTTCCCGCGACACGCCCGCATCACGAGCCACTTGCGACATGCCTTTGGCACGCGCGATGTCGCCAAGAGCCTTGGCTATAAACGCGGCGTCACCGTTCACCTCTTCGAAGCATGCCTCCAGGTAAGCGGCCATCTCTTCGGGAGTGCGCAGATGTTCGACTACGTCGTAGCGGGAAGTTGCTGTCTTTTTCATGAGGGATTCCTACAGATCACGAGCAAGCCGTAGAGCGGTCTTGATGTCTCTTGACTGGCTGCCCTTGTCACCACCAGCCAACAACAATCGTGATTGGGGACAGACCACGGTTTCCACGATGGTTAGGCGGAGCTGGATTGAAACCGTGGTCTGTCCCCAATTATTCCCCCGGCGGCGGACTCGCGGTATTGATCGTGAGCGTCTCACTGCTCGCGTTGCAGGGACCGGTCAGCCATCTCGCCGGACTCTACGACAGCAGCTTCCGCCTGAGCGGCCCCGGGCCGCTCGACGTGCTCGGCCTGCTCGTGGCCGGCACGCTGCTCGGACTCGGCGGGTCGTGGATTGCCGTCGGGCGGCATCTGCGCGAGATCGAGCCGAGCTGAACAAATTTAGCGCTACGGACGAGCGTCGGTCGGAACGCCCTGTTGGCCATGAGTTGCGAGATGCGACGGCTCGGCATGGAGCCTGATACCCAGCGCCGCCACCACCTTGAGAATCGTGTCAAAGCTCGGAGATCTTTCACCGGAAAGCGCTTTGTAAAGGCTTTCTCGTGACACGCCCGCATCACGAGCCACTTGCGACATGCCTTTGGCACGCGCAATGTCTCCAAGCGCCTTGGCTATAAACGCGGCGTCACCGTTCGCCTCTTCGAAGCATGCCTCCAGGTAAGCGGCCATCTCTTCGGGAGTGCGCAGATGTTCGGCTACGTCGTAGCGGGAAGTTGCTGTCTTTTTCATGGGGGATTCCTACAGATCACGAGCAAGCCGTAGAGTGGTCTTGATGTCTCTTGACTGGCTGCCCTTGTCACCACCAGCCAACAAAATCACCAGCTCATTTCCTTGCTGTTTGTAGTAGACCCGATAGCCGGGACCATAGTTGATTCGCAATTCAGAGACTCCTTCTCCGACGGGTACAGCGTCTCCCGCATGTCCCGCCGCCAAACGTTCAATTCTCACGAGAACACGGGCACGAGCTTGAATGTCCCGCAGACCGTCGAGCCACTTGGCATAGACATCCGTTTTGCGAATCTCCATCATGGGCGAACTGTAGCCTCCCGGCTACACTCCGTCAACTTTCCCTGCAAGCTCAACGCTTCGGTTCACCCACCTGTTCTGGATTGATTGGGGACAGGATTGAAACCGTGGTCTGTCCCCAATTATTCGCAGTCAGTAGAAACAGGGACGCGATATAAAAAACCGGTGCCGATCGAAGCCCCCTGTCCTGTCTCAGTAGGAATAGTAATCCGTACTGTGGTAAAAAAAATCTGCTCTTCGAAGTGCTTCAGCTGCATTTGCGGATCACCCCTATGTGGGCGAACGTCCCTTGGAACGAGGTGTTCGCCTGGTGTGCTTCATTCAAGAACTAGTCGCCCCACGCTCTTGTACAAGAGAGCCTTGAATTCATCCCGGTCACGAGACAAGTGCGCACGCCGATGGCAATTTGGGCAGAGCGCAACGGTATTAGTGATTTTGTCTGACCCGCCATCAGCCAAACTGCGGATATGGTGAACCTCAAGGAACGGAGTGCCGTCTTCAGCGACAAACGGTGCCAGCTTTCCGCAGCCTTCACAAACACCTGCAGCATTCTGTTGAATCCATGACCTTACAGTCATGTCTCGGAGAAAGGTTGGTCTGTTCGTTTCAATGCGCTCCGGTGTTTCCACACCCAAAGGAGATTTCGCCGAATCTATCGGCGAAGGCTCTATTTGTGATGAAGTGCGGGCGGTTGCCTTGAAGTACTCCTTGACCTCCATCGCGGAACAACTTTCTCTTGCTTCATGCCGCAAAATAGTATCGATGGATAACTCAACCATTTGGACTTCAGCAGCGTTGTCAGGGCTTAATCGAAGCAAATAGCCACTTGGCTTCGCGCTATCCCAGACGAATACGCAAAGTGGGCGGCCGTACTGTTCCCACTTTTTGCCAACTCTGCCTTTTCTCAACAGCAGGGCCTTGGCGCCATCCCTTCCGTCAATAGCGTTCTCAAGTGTCTGGTGTATCTGCACCTTTCGCCACGGGCTTCTTGCATGGACTGCACGATAACAAATTGGCATGCCGCCTCCTGTAAGGGCTAACTTATAAGCATTTATCCGCCGCGCGCAGCATGGCGGATAAATGTCTGTTGAACTAAGCCGCCCATCAGGTGGGCACGAACTGATCTATCGGGAAATGAATGGCGTGCCGTGGGCACGCTGCGCCGCGGGCGGTGCGGATCGGGGCGATGGTCGTGTCCGGTGAGGTGTCGTCGGCCATGCGTTCAGTCCCTGCGGCTTGCGATTGGCGGTAATTCTCGCGCCATTTCCCCACAAAATCCAATGCCGGGACGCGCGCGACCGCTACCCGATGCCGGGCCGTCGAGGCTGCTCGGGTAATCCTGTTCTTTGGATTTCAGTCGCTGTAGGTCGTGCTGCGAATCGGGGTGGCGTTGGTGCCTCATGTTACTCCGTCCGTCAGGTAGCGCTTTCGCGCAACCCGACCTACGGGGTGCCGTTCGTGGCGGTGTGGATCGCCGTGGGCCGGCATCTGCGCGGGATCGAGCCGGGCTGATCGCTTCAACGTCTCCGCTTGCGATCCAGCCGGCGCACGAAGTCTTCCATGATGTGCCGGTAGAGCCGGTCGCCGAGCACCTGATCTTCCACGCCGGCATCGAGGTTGGGATTGTCGTTGACCTCGATCACCACCACGCCCTGCGGTGTCTGCTTGAGATCGACGCCGTACAGACCATCGCCGATCAGGTTGGCGGCGCGCAGTGCCGTCTTCACCACTTGCGGCGGCGCGTTCTCCACTGCGAGCGTGGAGAAACCACCATGACGCGGCCCACCCTTGCTGGCGTGATTGACGATCTGCCAGTGCTTCTTCGACATGAAGTACTGACAGACGAAGAACGGCTGCTTGTTGAGGATGCCGACGCGCCAGTCGAATTCGGTGTAGACGAATTCCTGCGCCAGGATCAGGTCGGATTCCTTGAACAGGCGCTTGGCGATGTCCTCCAGTTCGGCCCGGCTCTCGGCCTTGAACACGCCGCGCGAGAACGAACCGTCCGGGATCTTGAGCACCACCGGATAACCGATGACGGCCTCCACCTCCAGCAGGTTCTCCTTGCGCAGGATCACCGTCTTCGGCGTCGGTACCTTGTGCGCGGTGAGCAGCTCGGCCAGATAGACCTTGTTGGTGCATTTGAGGATGGAGTCGGGATCGTCGATCACCACCATACCTTCGCCGTCGGCCTTGCGCGCGAAGCGGTAGGTGTGATGGTCGATGCGCGTGGTTTCGCGGATGAACAGCGCGTCGTACTCGGCCAGGCGCGTGAAGTCCTTGCGGTCGATCAGGTCCACCTCGAGGCCGAGCGATTTGCCCACGCGCACGAAGTTGGCCAGCGACTTCCTGCTCGACGGCGGCAGATCCTCGTCCGGATTTTGCA
>JAQVJI010000230.1 GCA_028695255.1 Chromatiales bacterium
TTGACCGCCGAAATCGAATACATCACGACGAAAAAGGCCAGCAGCAGGACCAGCAGATCCGCGTATGGGATGGCCCATGCCTCGGCATTGACGTGCTCTTCATGCGCCTTCTTGCGTGCCATGCCCGTCCACCCCGATGCCGCGAATCCGCATTGCCGCCCCCGTCAATGCAGGTAACCTTGCAGTTTGGTCTCGATGATGCGTGGATTCTCTCCTTCGGCGATCGAAATGATGCCTTCGATGATCATCTCGCGATAGGCCGTCATGGCGTGAACCGTGTTCTTGAGCTTGTTGCTGACCGGCAGGAAGAACAGGTTTGCCGACCCGATGCCGTAAATCGTCGCCACGAACGCCGCCGCGATACCGGAGCCGAGCTTGGACGGATCGGCGAGGTTCTGCATCACCGCCATCAGGCCCATCACCGCACCGATGATGCCAAGCGTCGGTGCATAAACGCCGAGGCTCTCGAAGACCTTCGCCGCCTGGTTGTCAAAGTGTTCCTTCACGGATACGTCGACCTCCAGAATGCTCCGGATGGCCTCGGGTTCCGTACCATCGACCAGTAATTGCAACCCCTTCTTGGCGAACTCGTCGGGTTCCTGTTCGGAAATCGTTTCGAGGCCCAACAGGCCTTCCTTGCGCGCCACCTGACTCCAGCCGACGATCTTCTCGATGGTCGCCTTGGCATCGATCTTCGGCGGCTTGTAGGCCCACGGCAGCATCTTGAACGCGCGGAAAAACACCGCTGGCTTGTTGTGCACGAACGCGGCCGCGAAAGTCCCGATGATCACGATGATGAAGGCGGCCGGATTGATCAGCCCGCCCACGCCGGCGCCCTTGGCGATCGCGCCACCGACCACCGCGAACAGGCCCATGACGAGGCCGAGGACGCTCAGGATATCCATTGATCCGCACCCCGACCGGACAAACCGTATACACCCGTTGTCAGCAGATCACTCAATTCAGCCCCCGTCGCCAGATAGCCATCTCTATATGCTATCGGCCAGCGCCCGGCCAATTTGAGGCAGTGGAAGCACGCGGTCGGCGAGGCCGGCCTCGACGATGGCCGCCGGCATGCCGTAGACGACGCAGGTATCTTCATCCTGCGCCCACACCTTAGACCCGTATTGCTTGAGAAGGCGCGCGCCTTCGCGACCGTCGGCGCCCATGCCCGTCATCACCACCGCCAATACGCCATCCCGGTAGGCATTGGCGCAGGAAGCAAAGGTCACGTCGACACAGGGCCGGTAATGCTGGGACGGTTCGCTCTGCGTCACACGCACCCGCCCCAAGGCACCGCGATTCTCGACCAGCATCTGCATGCCACCGGGCGCCAGCAGCGCGAGTCCCGGCTCCAGTGCATCACCGTCCGCCGCTTCCTTGACGCGAATCTTGCACAACTGATTCAGGCGCTCGGCGAACGCCGGCGTGAACGAAGCCGGCATGTGCTGGATCAGCACCAGCGGCAACGGAAAATTGCCAGGCAGGGCGGTGAGTACCTGTTGCAGGGCCACCGGCCCGCCGGTCGAGGTACCGATCGCCACCAGTTTGAAATCGCGCAGGCGCCACGACGCCCGATCCGCCACGGGGGGAGCGGCAGCCGCCGGACGCGCGGGCACGGCAGTCCCCGAGGGCCGGAGAGCACTCGGCGTCGGCACCGGTGCGGCCGGCGTGGCCGCTCGCGCCTGACGGCGCGCACCCTGCTGTCCCAGCATCTTGACGCGCCGACACAGCACTTGTTTGGCCTCGTTGGTATCGCCGGAGATGTCCTCGAAGCGCTTGGGCAGGAAATCCATCGCGCCGGCATCGAGTGCATCCAGCGTCGCCTTCGCGCCTTCGAAGGTCAGCGAGGAGAACATCAGGATCGGCGTCGGCTGGCTGCCCATGATGCGCCGTACCGCGGTGATGCCATCCATCACCGGCATCTCGATGTCCATGGTGATCACATCGGGACGGAGTTTGGCGGTCTGGTCGATGGCCTCCTGACCGTTGGCCGCCGTGCCGATCACCTCGAGTCCGGGATCGGCGTTGATGATTTCCACGATGCGACGACGAAAGAACCCGGAGTCGTCCACCACCAGGACGCGTAAAGCCATGAACAAAATCCTCTGTTACGTTGAAGCGTTGCCTTGAGGAGCGCGGAAGGAATCAGAACCGTTGTGCATAGGCCTTGAGCAGGCTCGGCACATCAAGGATCAGCGCGATGCCGCCATCACCCGTGATGGTGGCACCGGCAAATCCCGGCAGGCCGTGCAGCGTCGCACCAAGCGGCTTGATCACCACCTCCTCCTGGCCGATGAGGCGGTCGACCACGAAACCGACCCGGCGGTTACCGATGAACACGACCACGACATGCCCGATGTCCTTCGGCAACTGGCTGCCGCCGCGCGACAACCACTGCCTCAGGTAGTAGAGCGGCAGCGCATGATTGCGCACCAGGATCACCTCCTGCTCGTCGACCCGGTTGGTGCGGGTAAGATCCAGATCGAAGATCTCGCTCACGTTGGCCAACGGCAAGGCAAAGCGCTGTTCGCCCACGATCACCATCAGCGTCGGCAGGATCGCCAGCGTCAACGGCACCTTGATGCGCAGCACCGAACCCTTGCCCAGCACCGAATCGATTTCGACCGAACCGTTGAGCTGGGCGATACGGGTTTTCACCACGTCCATGCCGACGCCGCGACCGGATACGTCGGAGATCTCGGTCTTGGTGGAAAAACCGGCGAGGAAGATCAGGTTGAAGGCATCGTTGTTCGACATGCGCGATGCCGCTTCGGGATCGAGAATGCCCTTTTCGATCGCCTTGCGCTTGAGCACCTCGGCGTCCATGCCCTTGCCATCGTCCGAGATGGTCAACAGGATGTGATCGCCCTCCTGCTCGGCCGCCAGCACGACCGTGCCCGTGCGCGGCTTGCCGGCAAGTTCCCGCTCTTCCGGCGTCTCGATACCGTGATCGACCGCGTTGCGCACCAGATGCACCAGCGGATCGGCGAGCGCCTCGACCAGATTCTTGTCGAGATCGGTCTCCTCACCGCGCAACTCCAGGTTGATCTCCTTCTTCAGGCTGCGCGCGAGATCGCGCACCACGCGCGGGAAGCGGCCGAACACCTTCTTGATCGGCTGCATGCGCGTCTTCATCACCGCGGTCTGGAGATCGGCCGTGACGATGTCGAGGTTGCTGACCGCCTTCGCCACCTGCTCATCTCCCATGCGTGAACGCAGCGTGGCCAGACGGTTGCGTACCAGCACCAGTTCGCCGACCAGATTCATGATGTCGTCCAGCCGCTTGGTGTCCACACGCACCGTAGTGTCCGCCTGCTGTGCCGCAGCGGCAGCCTTGGGTTCTGCCTTGGCGTCGTGATCGTTCGTCGCTGCCCGTGCTTCCGGCTTGGGTTCAGGCTGCGGCGCCGGGACGGCCGCAGGTCGTGGTGCGGGAGCCTCCGCCGGGGAGGGTGGCGAGCCGGCAGCGCCACCGGCGGTAGCCGGCGACGTAGGCGCGCTGCGCTGGGAGTTCAACTCGTCCAGCAGGGCTTCGAATTCCTGGTCGGTGATCAGGTCGGCATCAGCGGCCGCCGGTTGGGCCTCCGGTACGGGCGGGGCGGTGGC
>JAQVJI010000231.1 GCA_028695255.1 Chromatiales bacterium
CGCAGACCACTGCGCGAGACGTCGTCGGTCCAGGCCGACAGCACCGTGCCGTTGCCGAGATCGATGCCGACCTTGCGCCGGTAGCGGTAACGCCGTTCCGCGCGGCGTTCGCTGCCGGCGGATACGGGCGCCGGGTGCGTGTTCGGCCCCAGACGCGCCAGTTCCTGTCGCAGACGTTCGTCGCTGCCCGGTTCGAATGTGGTGAACTGCAAACCGATACGAAAGCTGGCGCGGCCACCCTCGAACACGCAATACGTGACCGTCGCGCGGCTAAGGATCTCGACCGTCTTTTCGAGCAAGGGGTTGAAGATCATCAACGCGATGTCCAACACCTCGCCGGGATGGCAGGGGTAGCTGGCGTGGATCTGCACGCCCTCGGCGGAGACGTCGGTGGCCCAGGCCATTTCCCGGCGACCGCTGGCCCGAAACAGGCCGACGCGGCAGCGGCAGAGATAACGGGTGGCTCGGCGCCGGTCGGACATGGGGTCGTCGTCTCTTCTGACGGGGCGATACCCCGTATGGCTGCGCGATCGTGGATGGTGTGCTTGCAGGCTGCGGCGAGTGCCACATTCCGGTGCCGCCGAAGCCCGCGAGAGTCGGGAGACAGTGTAGCGTGAGGAATATCAAAGTAAAGACGTAATGTGAATCGTTCTTGATCGACGTCAGGATGCTGCTGGGTTCCTCGTCCCAGAGTGGTGCCCGCCGTCATCGGCAGGTCGCCGTCGGGGGCATACATTGTTCCGGCGAGCCGATAGACTGGAATACATTCCTACCCTCAACCACCGACCCTGCCATCGACGATGAACATACGAATCGGCCACGGTTATGACGTCCACGCCTTCAAGGCCGGCGACCATCTGGTCCTGGGCGGCGTAACCATTCCGCACGACCGCGCCTTCGCCGCCCATTCCGATGGCGACGTGCTGATCCACGCGCTGTGCGACGCCCTGCTCGGCGCCGCCGCGCTCGGCGACATCGGCCGCCACTTCCCGGACAGCAATCCCGAACTCCAGGGCGTCGACAGCCGCTGGCTGTTGCGCTGCGTGATGAAAATGGTCTGGTCAGAACGCTGGGTGGTGAGCAACGTCGATTGCACCATCGTCGCGCAGGCGCCGAAGATGGCGCCGCACGTCGACGCCATGCGCGCCAATCTGGCCGAGATCCTGCGCGTCGATGCCACGCAGGTGAACGTCAAGGCCACCACCACCGAACGCCTGGGTTTCGCCGGCCGCGAGGAGGGTATCGCCGCGCACGTGGTGGCGTTGCTGGTCAAGGCGTGAAACCTGAGGGACGAAATCAAGTCCCCGCTGTCTCGATAGCATCCAACCAACCGTCAAGGAGACCGACATGTCTGTGAAGCCGTTGTTCGCAGTACTGCTTGCCACTGCCCTTATCCTGCCGGCGTTCCCGGCCGCCGCCGCGGACGCCCAGACCTACAACCAGTTGCACTTCAACGTGCGTCGCGTGGTGCAGGTGGAGAACGACAGCATGCGTCTGGTGGTACGCGCGCAGGCCGAGCACGAGGACCCGACCACCGCCGCATCGGAGGTGAATCGCGTGGCGGGTACGCTGCGTGAGATCGTTGCCGGTTATGACGGCATCAGACTCAGCACCCGTCAGTACCAGACCGTCCCGATGCGCGACAAGGATGCACGCATCCTGTGGTGGCGCACCTATCAGGACGTCGAGGTCACGGGTGAGGACTTCAAGGCGATGGCCGAGCTCGCGGGCAAGTTGCAGCGGCATGCGCAGATACTGGAGATCCGGTTCTTCGTGTCGCAGGCGCGTCGCGATGCGCTGGAAGAATCGCTCACCCGTGCTGCCGTGCGTGACTTCCGTGCCCGCGCGAGTGTTCTGGTGGAGGAAATGCAGGCCCGCGGCTACAAACTGGTGAACATGAACATCGGCGCCAGCCAACCGCCACCGGTGATGTCCATGATGCGGGCGACCGCGATGGATGCCACGGAGTCGTTCGTGCCGCCGTCCTTCGATGCCGGTTCGTCTGAGATGGAGGCCGTCGTCAACGGCAGCATCGAACTGCTGTATCCCCGCCCCTGAGGTTCATTCCATTCCGCAGGAGCGCCGGCAGGCGCGATGGGGATGGCACTGCGTCGAAACCTCGGTGTCGCGCCTGCCGGCGTTCCTACGCTTGAAACGGGTTACCGGATCGTCTGCCACGCCGCGAGCGCCGCCTCGCGGCTGTCGGCCAGATCGACGATCGGCAGCGGATAGTCGATGCCGAGTCTCACGCCGCTCTCGCTCAGAACGCGCGCCGGTGCCTGCCAGGGCGCGTGCAGGTGTTCCGTCGGCAGACGCGCCAGTTCCGGCAGCCAACGCCGCACGTAATCGCCGCGTGGATCGAAGCGCGCACCTTGCAAGACGGGATTGAAGACGCGGAAGTAGGGCGCCGCGTCGGCGCCGCAACCGGCGGTCCATTGCCAGCCGAGCGTGTCGTTGGCGAGATCGGCGTCGACCAGCGTATCCCAGAACCACTTCGCGCCCGCGTGCCAGTCGATGCGCAGATTCTTGGTCAGCAGCGAGGCGGCCAGCATGCGCACGCGGTTGTGCATCCAGCCCGTCTGCCACAGCTCGCGCATGCCGGCATCGACGATCGGTATGCCGGTGCGGCCATGCTGCCATGCCGCCAGCGCTTCCTCGTTACATGTCCACGGAAACGATTCGAAACGTGCGTCGAGCGGCCGGTCGGCCGTGTGCGGAAAGTGATACAGCAGATGATGCGCGAACTCGCGCCAGCCGAGCTGGCGCAGGAATGGATCGACGCCATGTTCCGTTGCGGCCGCATGCAGCGCGGCGACGAGTTGGCGCGGACCGATCTCGCCGAAATGCAGATGCGGCGACAGGCGCGAACTGCCTTCGAGGTCCGGGCGGTCGCGGTCGATGGCGTAATCGGCGAGCGCACGATGTACGAATTCACGCAAGCGGTGCAGCGCGCCCGCCTCGCCCGGTTGCCAGGCCGCGGCCAGACCCGCATCCCAGCCGATGCGCGGCAGCAGGCCGAGCGCATCGAGTGAGGACGATACGATCCCTTTCGGCAGCGGCGGCAGACGCCGCGGTGCCGGCTGCGGTAGTGGCGCATCGCCGAGCTGCCGGCAGTGTTTCCAGAACGGCGTGAACACGCGGAACGGTGCCCCGGCCTTGTTCTTCACCGTCCACGGTTCGTGCAGCAGCGCGGCATCGAAGCTTTCGCAGACGATACCGTCGTCGCGCAGTTCGTGCTTGATCGCACTGTCGCGCGCGATGCAGACCGGTTCGTAGAGCCGGTTCCAGAATACCTGCGTGGCGCCGGTGTTCCGCAACAGTTCACGCAAGACCTCGATACCGGCGCCGCTTCGAATCACCAGATCGGAACCCCGCGCACGCAGGGCCTCGCGCAACGCGGTCAGGCTGTGGTGCAGCCACCAGCGGCTCGCGGCACCTGGCGCCCACGGCGTCTCCTCCTCCGGCGCGTGTATGTACAGCGGCAGCACGCGCCCGGCCTCCGTCGCACGCAGCAGCGCAGGGTTGTCGGTGAGGCGCAGATCGCGCCGGAACCAGAGGATGGCAGTGTCG
>JAQVJI010000049.1 GCA_028695255.1 Chromatiales bacterium
GACATCAGGATCGACTCGGTGCGCCCGCCGGTCTGGAGGCCGAACAGCGTGCCGCGGTCGTAGACGAGATTGAATTCCACATAACGCCCGCGGCGATAGAGCTGGAACTCGCGCTCGCGCTCGCCGTACGGCAGTCCGCGCCGACGTTCGACGATGGGCAGATAGCCGGGCAGGAAGTGGTCGCCGACGCTCCGCATGAATCCGAAGGCCTGTTCGAAACCGCCTTCGTTGAAGTCGTCGAAGAACAGGCCGCCGACGCCGCGCGGTTCGTTGCGGTGCCTGAGGAAGAAGTACTCGTCGCACCATTGCTTGAAGCGCGGATGCAGCTCGGCGCCGAAGGGTTCGCAGGCCGCGCGCGCGGTGCGATGCCAGTGCACGCAGTCCTCGTCGAAACCGTAATAGGGCGTGAGGTCGAAGCCGCCGCCGAACCACCACACCGGCGCCTCGCCCTCGCGCTCGGCGAAGAAGCTGCGCACGTTCATGTGCGTGGTCGGCACGTAGGGATTGCGCGGATGGATCACCAGCGATACGCCGGCGGCCTGAAAGCCGCGCCCCGCCAGTTCCGGCCGGTGGGCCGTGGCCGAGGGCGGCAGACGGTCGCCCATCACGTGCGAGAAATTGATGCCGGCCGATTCGAACACCGCGCCGCCGCGCAGCACGCGGGTGCGCCCGCCGCCCCCACCCTCGCGCTGCCAGGCGTCCTCCGAGAAACTGCCGCTGCCGTCGGCCATCGCGATGGCGGTGCAGATGCGGTCCTGCAGGGCGGTGAGGTAGTGGATGACGGGGGCGATGCCGGCGTTTGCCATGTCGGGATCTCGGGCAGGTTTCAGGGACGGACGATGTTACCGCTTCTCGCATCACGGATTCGTGTCGGCGCGGCCTGGCCGCCGAGTTCACCGGCCAGGATGCCGTCGAGTCGCGACCCCAGTTCGATCGACACGGACGCGGCGCTCATCGCGGGCGGGCGATCGCTCGGATTGGCGCTGGTCGACACCAGCGCCGTGCCGGCCGCGCGGCACAGTGCGGCAGTCAGCGCATGCGCCGACACGCGCACCGCCAGCGTGTCGTGCGCGCCGCGCAGCAACGGCGACACCTCCGGCCGCGCCGGCCACAGCCAGGTATGCGGACCCGGCCAGGTTTGCATCACGCGCGTCCGCACCGAATCTTCGAGCGGCAGGAGCCAGGGCGCGAGTTGATCGAAGTCGGCCGCGACCAGGATCAGACCCTTCTCCGCCGGCCGCCGCTTGATCGCGAGCAGACGTCGCAACGCATCGGCGTTCGATGGGTCGCAGCCCAACCCCCACACCGCCTCCGTGGGCCAGGCCAGTACGCCGCCCATGCGCAGCAGCGCGGCGGCCTTGTCGATGTCGGTGATGTATCGCATGGGGAGGCAAGCATGCTGCGAAACGCCGGTTCGGTCCAGCGACGTGCAATTCACGAACGGGAGCCGAGAACGATAGCCGCGCCCACGATGCCGCAGGCCATCGATGTTGCAGGCCACGATTGTCGCCGCACCGCACGCGGCGTTAGCATGCCTGCCCACCGACAGCCCATGACGCGGAAGAACCGACGATGGCGACGACCGAAATGCACATCCACAAACCCATCGCCGACGACCCGATCGAAGAGGCCGCGGTCTATCACCGCCTGCTGCCGCTCGACGGCGCGCGCATCATCGAGCTCGGCTGCGGCACCGCCGGCCACACCCGCGCCATCGCCGAAAGCGGCCGGCCCGCCGCCATCCTCGCCTGCGAGGTCGACACCATCCAGCACGAGAAGAACCTCGCCCTCCGCGACCTGCCGAGCGTCCGCTTCGTGCACGGCGGCGCCGAGGCCATCCCCGCCGCCGACGCCAGCGCCGACGTCGTCATGATGTTCAAGTCGCTGCACCACGTCCCGATGGACCTGATGGACGACGCCATGCGCGAAATCCGCCGCGTCCTGCGCCCCGGCGGGCTGGCCTACATCTCCGAACCCGTCTACGCCGGCGCGTTCAACGACATCCTGCGCCTGTTCAACGACGAAAAGACCGTGCGCGAAGCCGCCTTCGCGAGCGTCTGCCGCGCGGTCGAACAGGGCATTCTGGAACTGGCGGGACAACACTTCTTTCACACCGAAAGCCGCTTCGCCGACTTCGCCGAGTTCGAACGCCGCATCCTCGGCGTCACGCACAGCAACTTCGACCTCGGCCCGGAATTGTTTCAGGAAGTGAAAGAGCGGTTCGAGACTCACGTCGGGCCGGCAGGCGCGCGCTTCGTGATACCGATACGCGTGGACTTGCTGCGGCGCGGCGTCGACTGATCGGAGACCCGTGCACCGCCCCGAGCCTGCCTGCAATCGCCCACGCCCCCCGGACGGACGGGTCCGAGACAGGCCGCATTCCGGCGTCAACCGCCGCCACCCGATATTGCGAAGTATTTCGCAAGTCGCCATGCTAGGCTTCGCTCACCCAACAGGCAGCCGCACTGTCCATGCCCGAATTTTTCGTCGGCCGTCAGCCCATCTTCGACCGGAACCGGAAGATCCAGGCTTATGAACTGCTGTTCCGCGGCGACCGCGAGAACCGCGCCGACATCGTGGACGGCGACCGCGCGACCTCGCAGGTGATCCTCGACGGCGTGATCGAACTGGGTCTCGACCGGCTGGTCGGCGACAAACCCGCCTTCATCAATCTCACCCGAGGCTTCATCACCGAAGCGATTCCGCTGACGCTGCCGCGCGACCGCGTGGTACTGGAGATCCTGGAAGACATCGAGGTCGACGACGAGCTGGTGGAAGCGGTGCGCCATTTCGCCACGCTGGGCTACCGCCTTGCGTTGGATGATTTCGTGTATCAGGAGACGAAGGAGCCGCTGCTCGGCCTCATCGACTTCATCAAGGTGGACGTGCGCCTGCAATCCATGCCGGAGATTCGCGAACTGGTCGGACACCTGCGTGCATGCCATGGCAATCGCCTGCACCTGCTGGCCGAAAAGGTCGAGACGGAGGCCGAGTTCGAGCAGTTGCTCGGACTCGGCTTCGATTATTTCCAGGGCTATTTTCTGTCGCGACCGAACATCGTCAGCGGCCGTCGCCCGCCGGCAAATCAGTTGTCGGTGCTCGAACTGATGCGCCGCCTCGGCGAAGCGAACGTCGACGTGCACCGGATCGAGGAGGTGATCAGCCGCGACGTGAATCTGAGCTACCGCCTGCTGCGCTACATCAACTCGGCCGCCTATGCCCTCGACCGGCGCGTGGAGTCGGTACAGCGAGCGATCGTGTATCTCGGCTTCAACATGATCCGCAACTGGGTCACGGTGATGGCCCTGAGCGGCATGGGCGACGAACAGGGCGAACAGGTCGTCACCTCGCTGGTCCGTGCGCGCATGTGCCAAGGCCTGGCCGAACAGGCCGGTCTGGCGGAACCCGACAGCTATTTCACCGTCGGCCTGTTCTCCAATCTCGACCGGCTGCTCCAGATGCCGATGCCCGAGATCCTCGAACAACTGCCGATGAGCGAAGAGATCAATCGGGCGCTGCTGGAAAGCGAAGGCCTGCGCGGCGAGGCGCTCGCCTGCGCCATCAGCTTCGAAACCGGCACCCGCGCCGCACGTCGTTTCATGGACATGGACAACCTGACGCTGTCGCAGCACTACCTCGACGCCGTCGTGTGGGCCAACGATCAGCGGAAGGCGTTGTTCGACAAGGCGTGAGGCGTCAAGCGCGTACGTGCGTTTCTGACGTGGCGCAAGCATTCCGGACAACCACGGCGCCCATTTGAAGACTCCCTCACCCCGTGGGTGAGGGCCGGGGTGAGGGCAATGAACCCGGCACCAGAATCAAATCCCGCCCATCATCCGGCCCTTCGGGCCACCGTCTCCCCCGGGGAGAAGGAAACGACGTTCGGTGCATGAGATGACGTCGGAAGATCCCTCACCCCTCACCAAATCCAGATTTCCCACTGCATCGACCGCCATCCGCCAGCCCGGAGCGACCCAGGTGGTGGCGACGGTCTCGGTCACCAGCAGCGGCCCGTCGAGTACCTGACCGGCGGCGAGCCGGTCGCGCACGACTATCGGCACGCTGCCGACGCCATGCACCTCGGATATGCCTTCGGGCATGGTCGCCGGGCGCGACGGCAGCGGCGGGATCGGCGGCGGCGCGTGCGGCAGGCTCAGGCCGACGCGCAGGTTGACGAGTTCCACCGGCAGGTCGAGCGCGTGACCGAAACGCGCCTCGTGGCGCGCATGAAAGTCGTCGCGCGCGCGGGCGATGCCTCGCCACGGCAGGCTGAGCGTGGCGGACTGGCCTTCGTAGCGCAGGTCGACGCTGCTTTCCACCCGTACCTCGCCCGCGGCCTCGTCGCGCAGGGCCGGACGACCGCTCTCGATCAAGGACGCAAAGACAGCCTCGATCGCGCGCTCGTCGAGATCGTCCAACAGACGGCCGAGGCCGTGCGAGAGCTGGCGCGAGCGCGGCGCCGCCAGCATGCCGAGCGCCGACAGCACGCCGCCGTGCACCGGCACGAGTGCGCGCTCGATGCCGAGCGTCCCGGCCAGTTCGCAGACGTGCAGACCACCGGCGCCGCCGAACGGGAACAGCGCGAAGCCGCGCGGGTCGTGGCCGCGCGCGGCCGAGATCAGGCGCAGCGCCGCCGCCATGTGTTCGTTGACGACGCGGATCACGCCCTCGGCTGCGGCTTCGAGCGTGAGGTCGAGCGGTTCGGCGACTTGCCGCATGGCGCGCCTCGCCGCATCGGGATCGAGCGCCATGCCGCCGGCCAGCCGCGTCTGCGGCGGCAGACGGCCGAGGATCAGATTCGCGTCGGTGACGGTAGGCCGCTCGCCGCCGCGGCCGTAGCAGGCCGGGCCCGGATCGGCGCCGGCGGAGGCCGGACCGACCTGGAGCAGTCCGCCCGCGTCGACCATCGCGATCGAGCCGCCGCCCGCGCCGATGGTGTGCATGTCGACCATCGGCACGGCCACCGGCAGGCCGGCGATCTCGCCTTCGCCGGTGAGACGGAGTTCGCCGTCGATCAGCGCCACGTCGGTGGAGGTGCCGCCCATGTCGAAACTGAGCAGGCGCGTGACGCCGACCGCGGCGGCGACGTGGCGCGCGCCGTTGAGGCCGCCCGCCGGACCGGACAACAGCAGGCGCACGGCATTGCGGCCGGCCTGCGCGGCGTCGATGGTGCCGCCGTGGCTCTGCATGACCGACAGCGGCGCCGGTGCGAGCGCCGCGTGCAGACGGTCGAGATAGCCCTGCATGAGCGGACCGACGGCGGCGTTGAGCCAGGTCGCGATGCCGCGTTCGTATTCGCGCATCTCCGGCAGCACCGCCGACGACAGTGACAGGAAGGGCGGTTGCGGCAGCCTCGCGAGCGCCTCGCCGATGGCGCGCTCGAAACGGTCGTCGCGCCAGGAGAACAGCAGATTGACCGCCACCGCGCGCGGTCGCAGGGCGGCGACGGCCGCCGCCAGCGCGGCCAGGTCTTCGTCGGTGAGCGGTTCGACCACCGAGCCGTCGGCCGCGAGGCGTCCGCCGGTTTCCAGGCACAGCGCGGCCGGCACGGGCGGAACCCCGGCCGGCGGTTGCAGGTCATACAGCGCGCGTCGTGCCTGACGGCCGATCGCAAGCAGGTCGGCCAGACCGCGGTTGGCGACGTAGACCGTGCGCACGCCGCGGCCTTCGAGCACGGCGTTGGTGGCGACGGTGGAGCCGTGGATCACGGCCAGATCGCCCGGGTCGAGGCCCATTTCCGCGATGCCTTGCAGGATCGCCCGTTCCGGCGCGTCGGGCGTGGACAGGACCTTGTGCACGCGGAAGCCGTGCCCGTCGTACAGCACGAAATCGGTGAAGGTGCCGCCGGTGTCGATGCCGAGCAGGTTCATGAAAGCGTCATGTTGCGGTCATGTGGGCTGGTAGAATGTGCGACCCGATAAAGACGGTGGCGTCATCCGGGAACACGCATACTCGCAGGAGCGCCGGCAGGCGCGATGGCGCGGCTCGGTCGAAGTGCCGGATTCATCGCGCCTGCCGGCGCTCCTACGGAAAATGACGACCGATCTTAGCATTGCCTGTCGAGCAGGCTCCGCAAGAGACATCACGCAAGCGATGGACAACGAACTCCTGATCCAGACCGAAGGACTGACCCGCCACTACGGCCCGCACGTCGCAGTGGCCGGACTCGAGCTGTCGCTCGCCAAGGGCGAGGTGCTGGGTCTGCTCGGTCCGAACGGCGCCGGCAAGTCGAGCACCATGCAGATGCTCACGGGCAATCTCGCGCCCTCGGCCGGGCGCATCCTGATCGACGGCATCGACCTCATCGACGAACCGCTCAAGGCCAAGCGCCTGATCGGCTATCTGCCGGAACAGCCGCCGGTGCACCGCGATCTCACCGTCGACGAATACCTGCGTTTCGCCGCGCGCCTGCACGGGCTGCCGGCGCGCGAAGTGAAGACGGCGGTGGAGCGCGCCAAGACGCGCTGTGGCCTGGGCGACGTCGGCGGACGCCTGATCGGCAATCTCTCCAAGGGTTATCAGCAGCGCGTCGGCATCGCGCAGGCGATCGTGCACGCGCCGATGGTGGTGGTGCTCGACGAACCGACGGTCGGCCTCGATCCGATCCAGATCCGCGAGATCCGTGCGCTCATCCGCGAGCTTGGGCAGGAACACGGCGTGATCCTCTCCACCCACATCCTGCCCGAGGTGCAGGCGGTATGCGATCGCGTGCAGATCATCAACCGCGGCCGCACGGTGTTCGCCGACACGCTCGCGGGCCTGGCCGACCGCCACGCCGCGCCGGTGCTGATGGCGGGCCTTGCCCATGCGCCGGCGATCGACGAACTGCGCGGCATCGAGGGCGTGTCCGCCGTCGAGCCGCTGCCCGAAGGCCGCTTCCGCATCACGCACGCGGAAGAGGCCGGATTCGCCGAACGCCTCGCCGCGCTCGCCGCCGAACGCGGCTGGGGACTGTGCGAACTCACGCCCGAGCGCGTCACGCTGGAACAGATCTTCACCGACCTCGTGTATCGGGAGCGGGTGGAGGCGGCGGCATAGAGGCAAGAAAGAAAAAACCTGTCCTCTCGCCGAGGGCGCCGGGACGCGGGGAAAAGCAAAACGGCGAACAGCATTATGTTTACTGCGTCCCGGCGTCCTCAGCGAGAGCAATATCCTTTCTCTGTGTCATCCGTGGCCGATAACCGTATTTTTCCGGGAAACGAAGCATGATCCTCACCATCGCCGGCAACGAACTGCGCCGCATGTTCTATTCACCGCTCGCCTGGGCCATCCTGGCGGTGGTGCTGTTCATCCTCGCGCTGCTGTTCCTGGTCTTCATCGAGAACTTCCTGACGCAGGTGCAGCCGCGCTTCGCCGGCATGGACGGCGCGCCGGGCGTGACCGATTCGGTGGTGGCGCCGCTCCTGCTGTGGGCCGGCGTGCTGATGCTCGGCATCATGCCGCTGATCACGATGCGTCTGTTCAGCGAGGAGAAGGCGCGCGGCACGCTGCCGCTGCTGCTGTCCTCGCCGGTGTCGATGACGCAGATCGTGCTCGGCAAGTATCTCGGCGTGCTCGGCTTCGTCGCCGTCATGCTCGGGCTGATCGTGCTCATGCCGCTGTCCATCGCGCCCGCCACCTCGCTCGACTGGGGCAAGTTCGCCTCCGGCCTGCTCGGCCTCGTCCTGCTGCTCGCCTCCTTCGCGGCCGCCGGACTGTATCTCTCGACGCTCTCGGCACAACCCGCCGTCGCCGCGGTATCGAGCTTCGGCCTGCTGATCTTTCTCGTCATTCTTTACGTCTCGGGCAGCAGTCCGGGTTCGGCCAGCGAGCTGTTCGTGTACCTGTCGCACTTCGGGCACTTCCTGTCCTTCCTCGAAGGGCTGTTCAACAGCGCCGATCTCGCCTACTACCTGCTGTTCATCGCCACCTTCCTGACGCTCGCCGTGCGGCGCCTGGACAACGAACGCCTGCAACGCTGAACCCATGCAAGTCACGTCGAAAACGCGCTGGCAGATACGCCTGCAGAACCTGATCTTCCCGCTGCTGCTCGCCGCCGTGGTGGGCCTCGTCGCCTGGCTCACGCACGCGCATCGCATCGAGGCCGACTGGACCGCGGGCGGGCGCAACACGCTCACCGAGACCAGCCGCAGGCTGCTCGAAGGTCTCGACCAGCCGGTCGAGATCACCGCCTTCGTGCGCGAGGACGCGCAACTGCACCGCGACATCGAACGGCGCATCGATCTCTATCGCCGCCACAAGCGCGACATCGAACTGCGCTTCGTCAACCCCGATCTCAACCCCGATCTCGCGGCGCGCGAGGGCATCCTGCGCCAGGGTCAGATCCTGATCCGCCTGGGCGGCTACACCGAGCGCATCGACACGCTGTCCGAACGCGAAATCACGCGCGCACTGCAACGCCTGGCGCGCGGCGAGGAACGCTGGCTGGCCTTCCTCGAAGGCAATCAGGAACGCGGCCTGAGCGACCCCGGCAGCCGCGGTCTCACGCAGCTTGCACAGGTGCTCGAACGCGCGGGCTTCTCCACCCGCGGTCTCGATCTCGTGCGCACGCCGGCGATCCCCGACAACACGCGCGTGCTGGTGCTCGCCGGTCCGGTACGACCATTGCTGCCGGGCGCCGTGACGCTGTTGCAGGACCACCTCGCGCAGGGTGGCAACCTGCTGTGGCTGGTCGAACCGGGTGAGGACATCGGTCTCGAACCGCTGGCGCGCGATCTCGGCATCGACTTCGTGCCGGGTGTGATCGTCGATGCCAACACCGAATTCCGCATGCTGCTCGGCATCGAGCACCCGGCCGTGATCCCGGTGGTGGACTACGGCCAGCATCCGGTCACGCGCAATCTGACGACGCAGACCCTGTTCCCGGTCGCCATGGCGCTCGACCTCGACCTCGAAAGCGCCTGGACGCCGATCCCGCTGCTGACCACGCTGCCGCGCACCTGGGCCGAGACCGGCAACCTCGAAGGCGACGTGAGTTTCGACGACGGCGATCGCCTCGGACCGCTCACGCTCGGCGTCGCGCTCACGCGCGAGATCGACGGACGCGAACAACGCGTCGCCGTTATCGGCGACAGCGATTTTCTCGCCAACGACTATCTCGGCTTCGGCGCCAACCTCAATCTCGCCACCAATCTGTTCAACTGGCTGGCGCAGGACGACAGCCTGATCGACATCACGCCGCGCAGCGCGCCGGACACGCAGATCGAGCTCGGCGACCGCATGGCCTACAGCCTCGCGATCCTGTTCCTGTTCGTGCTGCCAGGCGGCCTGCTCGCGGCCGGCATCCTGATCTGGCTGCGCCGGCGCAAACGTTGAGGCATCGGGAACATGAACGCGCGCAAGCTCCGTCTCTTCGTCAATCTCGGCCTGATCGTCATCGCCCTGGCGCTGGCGGCGGTGGTGTACTTCGATCCGTTTCAGGGCGATGCGACCGACGGCCGTCTCACGACGCTCGACCCCACTGCGGTGCGCAAGGTCGTCATCGAATTCCCGGACCGTCCGCGCATCGAACTCGAGCGCAGCGACACGGGTTGGCTCATCACCGACCCCGTGCGCATCGAGGCCGGGCCCGCGCGCATCATGCAGGTGCTGGCGCTGGTGCACGAAATCGGCCGCGCCGCCTATCCGGTCGCCGAGGTCGATCTCGAACAGGCCGGGCTGGCGCCGCCCGAGGCACGCATCCGCTTCGACGACCTGGCGATCGAACTCGGCCGCATCAATCCGCTCAACCAGAACCGCTACGCACGCATCGGCGATACCGTGCATCTGATCAGCAGCAGCCGGGCCGGTTTCGTCAGCGCCGATCTCGCCGCCTACGTCTCGCCGCGTCTGTTGCCGCAGGGGGCCGATATCCGCGTCCTGCGGCTGCCGGACCTCGTACTGCACCGCAACGACGACGGCAACTGGCAGACGGAACCCGCGCTCGACGAGAACGCTCGCCGCGAGCTGCTGGAGTCCTGGGAAGGCGCCATGGCGACCTCGGCACAGCCGTTGTCCGGGCCCGCCGAGGGCGAGACCGTCGAGATCGAACTGGGCTCGGGCGAAACCCTGCGGTTCGTGGTCCTCGCGCGCGAACCGGACGTCATCCTCGCCCGCCCCGATGCCGGCATCCGCTACAACCTGCCCGGCGTATTCCGCGACGGCCTGTTCCCGGCGCCGTAGACGCGCCGGCAGGCGCGACGAACGAGGCATTCCGGCCAAGCCTCGCGTCGCGGCTACCGCCGCTCCCACACGCGCAACCCGGTGCGCGCAATGCGGTCGAAAGGGAATTGCCGTCCTTTCCGTCCACCAGGCTGAGAGCATCGCGCCGCCGATTCCGCTAATCTGTAGCACTTTTTCCGACCCGTATCCGCAATGCCGACCCGACCGCTACGCATCACACTCGAAGACCCCGCCTCGTTGCAGACCGGCGAGAATCATCGTCTGGCCGTGATCCGTTTCGGCGCGGCGACGGCGGTATCGGATGCCGATCCGCGTGAGGTCACGATCGGCCTGCCGCCGCTCGACGGCCCGCCGCGGGTCGAGATCTGGCGCGCGCCGCGGGTGGACGAGACGGGCTTCATGGACGGCATCGGCTACGCGCGCACGCCCGACGTGCTGTTCGGACGGCTGCTGATCACCGAGCCCATGAGCATGGCCGGCGCCGCCGAGGCCGCCTATCTGCGTCTGATCGCCTTCCATCGCGGTCTGGGCTACGACCATCTGCTGCGCACCTGGAACTACTTCCCCGACATCCATGCCGCCGACGACGGCGACGCGGGATCGATGCTCGACCGCTACCAGGCCTTCTGCGTCGGCCGCCATCGTGCGCTCGTCGCCACCGGCTACGACGAGACCGCGCTGCCTGCAGCGACCGCGATCGGCTCGCAGGGCGACGGCCTGCTGGTCTATTTCCTCGCCGCGCGCGCGCCGGGCGAGCAGATCGAGAACCCGCGTCAGGTCAGCGCCTTCCGCTATCCGGCCGAATACGGCCCGCAGAGCCCGTCCTTCTCGCGCGCCACCCTCAAGCGCTGGGACGGCGAGCGTCCGCATCTCTACATCTCGGGCACCGCGAGCATCGTCGGCCACGCCTCGGTGCACGTCGAGGACTGCCTGAGACAGCTCGACGAGATCGTCGAAAACCTGCGCGCGCTGGTCGAGGCGGCCAACGCCCGTCTGACGCCGGAGCAGCACATCGACGGGCCGGGCGGACTCAGCCTGCTCAAGGTCTACCTGCGCGAGCCGGCGCATGTCGCGGCCGTGCGCGAGCGCCTGACGCAGCTCGTCGGCACGCGCGTACCCGTGCTGTTCCTGCGCGGCGACATCTGCCGCCGCGACCTCTGGGTCGAGATCGAAGGCCTGCATGCCGGAACTGCCTGAGGTCGAGACCACGCGCCGCGGCATCGCGCCGCACGTGCTCGGTCGGCGCGTGGTCGAGGTGATCGTGCGCCAGCCGCGCCTGCGCTGGCCGATACCTGAATCGCTGGCGGGGGACTTGAAGGGACAGCCCATCGAGGACGTCGGACGGCGCGGCAAATACCTGCTGCTGCACACCGGCAAGGGCACGGCGATCCTGCATCTCGGCATGTCCGGCAGCCTGCGCATCGTCGACGCCGACCTCGCGCCGCGTCCGCACGACCACGTCGACATCCGACTCGATTCCGGCCGCGCGCTGCGCCTGCACGACCCGCGCCGCTTCGGCGCACTGCTGTGGACCCGCGACGATCCGCTCGCCCACGAACTGCTGCGCGAGCTCGGCCCCGAACCGCTCGGCGAAGACTTCGACGGCGACGTCCTGCACGCAGGCCTGCGCGCCCGGCGCTGCGCGATCAAGCTCGCGATCATGGACAGTCACGTGGTGGTCGGCGTCGGCAACATCTACGCCAGCGAAGCCCTGTTCCGCGCCCGCATCCATCCGCGGCGCTGCGCGGGCGCACTCTCGCGCCCGGCCTGTCGCCGTCTGGCCGAGGTCATCCGGGAAGTGCTTTCCGAGGCCGTCGCGCAGGGCGGCACGACGCTGCGCGACTTCGTGAAGGAAGACGGCGAGCCCGGCTATTTCGCGCAACACCTGAACGTCTACGACCGCGCCGGCCTGCCCTGTCCGGCCTGCGGCAAGCCGGTCACGCGTGCGGTGATCGGCCAGCGGTCGAGCTTTTATTGCACGCACTGCCAGCGTTGATGGACTGGAATGCGTGGACTACCGATACGGATAGTCCATCTGCGCGGCGATGCGCGCACAGGCCTCGGAACCGGCGAGACGCTGCACGACGTGCAGACCGAGGTCGATCGACGCAGACACGCCGCCGGCGGTGATGACGTCGCCCTCATCCACCACGCGATCACTGGCGACCGATCCGCAATAGCGTTCGAGTTCCTGGCAAGCCATCGGATGGGTCGTGGCGCGGCGACCCGACAGAAAACCCGCCGCACCGAGCAACAGCGCGCCCGTGCAGACGGAAACCTTCAACGGCACCGGAGCCGCCGTCTTCAGCCAGTCGACGAAGGCCACGTCATGCTGGAGCGCGCGGGTTCCGAAACCGCCCGGCAGGAACAGCAAGTCGAAGGCGTCGAGGGGTTCGTCGACGACGTCGGCCTCCAGGCGCAGACCCCGGTCATCGACCACACGCCGCGACCGCGCGCAGATCCGCCACTCGAAGTCGTTCAAAATCGCCATCGATCGCAGACGCGTCACCGGGTCGTAGAAACCGATGAAATCCAGCGCCGTCATCTGATCGAAAACGACAAATGCCACCTTCATGACTCTACCCCGACATGCCGCGCCGGCAGCAAGCGTAGCCCGGATGGAATGAAATGGAATCCGGGGTTTGGGGGGGCGGTATCGCTGACGGTCGCCGACCACCCCGAATTCCGCTGCGATGAAGCGCAGTCATTCGGCTGCTGCGGTAGTTTCGATAGGCTACTGGCGTTATCTGGTCGTCGTGGCTTCGTTCTCGGGACACACATTAACGTGCAGCGATGAAGTCACTCGGCGAGATGTCGGCCTGACGCAGAAGGCCGGCGAGGGTGCCCGTCTTGACTTCGCCGTGCAGCGGCACGACGCAGCCTTTCGACCCGCGCCGCATGATGACGTGGCTGCCGGATTGACGAACCCGTTCAAAGCCGAGGCGTTCCAGTGCCCGCACGATTTCGGCACCGGAGACGCGCGGCAATCTAGGCATGTGCGGGCACGTCGAACATCGTCACCAGCGGGTGGCCGGATCGGGGTAGAGGAAACTCGGACAGGTAAAGTGCCGTGGCTTCCTTGAGATTGGTCAGGGCTTCCTCGACGGATTCGCCTTGCGTGGTGGTTCCCGTTTCGGGGTTGTAGGCGACATAGCCGCCTTCCTCGGCAGGGGTCAGAACAGCGGTCAGTTCCATGGTGGTTCTCCTGTTCGGAGGCAGGGCTTCATTCTAGGTGATACCGATGGCTGGTGTCGCCGGCTGCCCGAATCGGCAAGGTGTAGCGCGTAGCCCGGATGGAATGAAATGGAATCCGGGATCGGGGAGTGCAGGGTCGCTGCCGACCGCGAAACAACCCCGGATTCCGCTGCGCTGCATCCGGGCTACGCGTCGGAGCCAAAGTTCGCTCACGGGTTCCGCCGACGATCTGCCGGCACCGATGGCCGTCATGACTCGGTCCGCCGCGGCAACTCGTACCGCAATTCCACGAACAATCCATACACGGTCGACGACATCAGCCGCAACGGCGGCGTCACGATTCGGCGCGGCAGCAGGGGTTTGCCTGTGCCGAGCGTCACCGGCGCGACCTGCACGATGAGTTCGTCGAGCAGGCCGTGTTCGCAGAACTGCCCGGCGAGTTCACCACCGCCGACGATCCAGACGTTCCCGCCGCCGGCCGCGGCGACCATGTCGCGATGCACGGGCCGCACGTCGCCGCTGACGAACCGGATGTCGGCACCCGGTACCGGCGGCAGCGAACGCGAACTGAACACCCATGCCGGCTGTTCGTAGGGCCATGGACCCGGCCGATCGCTGTCCGGTTGCACCTGATGGCGCAGGATCCACTCATAGGTGGCGGAACCCATCGCCAGCGCGCCGACCTCGCGGATGAAGGCCGGATAGCTCGTGTCCTCGACGTCACCGAACTGGAACAGCCAGTCGAGGGCGTGATCGGGCGTGGCGATGAAGCCGTCGAGACTGGCGGCGGCATAGTATTGGGTCTTCAAGATCGTCCTCCATCGCTTGCGTCCGACGCGGTCTGAAACAAGGGTTTGACGTAAACACCGTAGGACACACCATGGATCGGCGGCACGGCACGCAGAAATTTGAAACCCATGCGCAAATACATGGCAAGCGCGACTTCCATGATCGGACTCGTGTGCAGCGCCATGGTCGTCGCGCCGTCACGCACGGCGCGACTGACGCATGCGTCCGTGAGCGCGCGGCCGATGCCTTGGCCGCGAAGGGACGGCTCCACCACCAGTATCCGCAGCACGGCCCAATCGGGTTCGAAGAACGTCGCCTTGGGTTTTTCCGGTGCGACGTAGGCCACCGCACCGACCACCTCGCCGCCCAGCGTGGCGACGATCAGTTCGGTCGACACCGCCAGCATGTCCATGGCGCCGATGAGGCGAGAGAACGACTCCCAGTCCTCGTAGCGATCGCGATACTGGCTGAACGCGGCCAGCGCGACCCGATTCACCGCCGGGGCATCGTCGGCGACGAAATCACGCAATTCAAAACGCATGGTACGTTCTCCTGCGATGGGGAAGTCCACTGACGGCCTTGACCTCAGGCGTCGGTCACGTCGGTCGCCCCAAGCGCGACGAACTCGCCGTTCATACGCCCGACGATCCGGTCCGAATACCCGAGCACCGAAGACAGCTCGATACGCGCCTTCCCCTTGCGCTCGAACATGCGCAGGAAACGCACCCAGTCGCCGGGACCGGGCGGCAGCGACGTGGCGCTGAAGCGGCCGTGGATCGGCGCTTCGTATTCCATGGTGTTGCGCCGGATGACCACGCGGGCGGCGATGCCCTCGTCCAGCAGGCGCAGATGCAGCAAGGACCAGGCGGCAAGGATGGCGAGCGCCGAGGCACTGCCGCCGAAGACGGTTTCGCGGTGGTTGATGTTCGGTTCCAGAGGTGCGCTGAGGACGACGCCCGCCGGCGAAGCCCGGTTCACCGTCACCTGCATGGCGCCGGACAGGGGGATGTGTTGGTGTAAATAGCGTTGCAGCTCCTCGGGCGACATGGCCGCACTCCCTCCTGCATTCCGATTCGACATTGACGGCACACGACGACAGGTGCGCCGCATCGATAGTGTGGCCGGACGCCGCCCGTCGTGGCGAGCAACATGCCACACATCGATGCTTCGATCAGCGCCCGCGCGTCGACACGATGGCGTCGGGCGTGATGACCTCGCGCATGACCCAGGTGTCCTTGGCGCGACCGCCGCAGATTTCGAGTTCGCGGTCGTCGGCGAGGCGGGCGGTGATGCTGTAGCCGAGGCCGGGCTCGTGATTGAGGACGACGACGCGGGTCTCGTCCTTGGCGAGGCCGAG
>JAQVJI010000050.1 GCA_028695255.1 Chromatiales bacterium
TGCCGAAACATGCGCTGTTGCAGGAGGGCTTCACCGAGGAGGAGATCGACCAGGGATTCACCATCTACAAGGCCGTGGGTTGCGACAAGTGCACCAACGGCTACAAGGGACGCGTCGGCATCTATCAGGTGATGCCGGTGTCGGAAGCGATGGGTCGCATCATCCTGGAAGGCGGCAATGCCATGCAGTTGGAACGGCAAGCCCAGGCGGAGGGCATCAACGATCTGCGCCGTTCCGGCCTGAACAAGGTGAAGGCCGGCCTCACCAGTCTCGAAGAACTCAACCGCATAACCAAGGATTAACCCATGGCCCAGGCACCTGCCGCCAAGAAATCCACCCCCCAAAAGATCAAGAACGACGTCTTCGTCTGGGAGGCGGTGGACAAGAAAGGCGGGCGCATGAAGGGCGAAGTGCAGGCGGTGAGCGAGGCGCTGGCCCGCGCCGACCTGCGGCGTCAGGGCATCACGCCGCTCAAGGTCAAGAAGAAACCCAAGGACCTGTTCGGGCCGCGCAAGAAGAAGATCAAGCCCAAGGACATCGCGGTCTTCCTGCGTCAGATGGCCACCATGATGGAGGCCGGCGTGCCGCTGGTGCAGTCGTTCGAGATCATCGGCCGCGGCCACGAAAATCCGTCCATGGCGGAGATGATCCTGTCCATCAAGGCCGACGTCGAGGGTGGCGCGACCTTCTCCTCCTCGCTGGCCAAGCACCCGGTCTATTTCGACAAGCTGGTGGTCAGCCTGGTCGCCGCCGGCGAGCAGTCGGGCGCGTTGGAATCGCTGCTCGACAAGATCGCCACCTACAAGGAAAAGATCGAGACCCTCAAGGGCAAGATCAAGAAGGCCCTGTTCTATCCCGCGGCAGTCATCGTGGTGGCCATCATCGTCTCGGCTATCCTGCTGGTGTTCGTGGTGCCGCAGTTCCAGGACCTGTTCCGCAGCTTCGGCGCCGACCTGCCGGCCTTCACGCTGATGGTGATCAAACTGTCGGAGTTCGTGCAGGCCTGGTGGTGGGCGCTGACCTTCGGCTTCGTTGCCATCGGCTGGGGCCTTACGCAGGCCTACCGAAGATCGCCGGCATTCGTGCGCCAGATCGACATCTGGTCGCTCAAGATCCCGGTCATCGGCGACATCCTGCACAAGGCCGCGATCGCACGCTTCACTCGCACGTTGGCCACCATGTTCTCCGCCGGCGTGCCGCTGGTGGAGGCAATGGACTCGGTCGCCACCGCCACCGGCAACGTCATCTTCGAAGAGGCCACCTACAGGATGCGCGACGACGTGGCTACCGGTACGCAGCTCCAGCTCACGATGCGCCAGTCCAACCTGTTCCCGAACATGGTGGTGCAGATGGTGGCAATCGGCGAGGAGTCGGGTTCGCTCGACGACATGCTCAACAAGGTGGCGGACTTCTACGAGGAAGAGGTCGACAACATGGTGGATGCGCTGAGCAGCCTGCTCGAACCGATGATCATGGTCGTCATCGGCGTGTTGGTTGGCAGTCTGGTGATCGCCATGTACCTGCCGATCTTCAAGCTGGGTTCGGTCATCTGACGCGACCGCGGCCGCCGCACCCATGCTCGATTCGTTCGCCAGCCTCGACCCCTGGTTCTTCTATCTCGCCACCGGCCTGCTGGCGCTGCTGATCGGCAGCTTCCTGAACGTGGTGATCCACCGTCTGCCGATCATGATGGAGCGGCACTGGCGGACCGACTGCCGCGAACTGCTCGGCGTCGCCGCGCCTGCGGACGAGACAGCCGATACGCCCTACAACCTCGTGGTCCCACGCTCGGCCTGCCCCGGCTGCGGCCATCGCATTTCGGCGCTCGAAAACATCCCGATCCTGAGCTATCTCGTGCTGCGCGGCCGTTGTGCCGGCTGTGGCACGCGCATCCCGTTGCAGTACCCGCTGGTCGAACTCACGACCGCCGTACTGTCGCTGCTCGTGCTGTGGCGCTTCGGGCCCGGCTGGCAGATGGCGGCGGCCTGTCTGCTGACCTGGGCGCTGATCGCACTCGCCGTCATCGACCTGCGCACGCAGTTGCTGCCGGACGGCATCACGCTGCCGTTCCTCTGGCTCGGCCTGCTGCTGAATCTCGGCGGGCTGTTCACCGACATCCAGTCGGCGGTGCTGGGCGCGGCCGCCGGGTATCTCGCGCTGTGGCTGGTTTATCAGGGCTTCCGCCTGCTCACCGGCAAGGAGGGCATGGGCTTCGGCGACTTCAAGCTGCTGGGCATGCTCGGCGCCTGGATGGGCTGGCAGGCACTGCCGGTGATCATCCTGCTGTCGTCGTTCGTGGGCGCGCTCGTGGGCGTCGCACTGATTCTGTTCCGCCGCCACGACCGCAACATCCCGATCCCCTTCGGTCCCTATCTGGCGGCGGCCGGCTGGATCGCCCTGCTGTGGGGCGACAGCCTCGTCGCCTGGTATCTGGATTTTCTCGCCGTCCCGTGAGCCGCTACATCATCGGCCTCACCGGCGGTATCGGCAGCGGCAAGTCCACCGTCGCGGCCGGCTTCGCCGCGCGCGGCATCACGATCGTCGACACCGATGTCATCGCCCGCGAACTGGTCGCACCCGGCAGCGCAGCACTGGCGGAAATTATTGACGCCTTCGGCCGCGAACATCTGAATCCCGACGGCAGTCTGAACCGCGCCTCGCTCAGACAGCGCGTGTTTCAGGACGATGCCGCCCGCAAGCACCTGGAGGCCATCCTACACCCCCGTATCCGCGGCATCACCGCCGAACGACTGGCGGCAGCCGCCGGCCCCTATGCCATCGCCGTCATCCCACTGCTGATCGAGAGCGGACTCGGCGACATGGTCGACCGCGTGCTGGTGGTGGATTGTCCGGAGGACACGCAGCTTGCGCGCGTGACGGCACGCGACGCGCTGGATGCGGGTACCGTACGGCGCATCATGGCGGCGCAGGTCGGCCGCGCGGAACGCCTGCGACATGCCGATGACGTGATCCTGAACGAGAACGGTCCGGAGGCACTGGCACGACAGATCGAGGTGCTGGACCGACACTACCGGGAACTCGCCGGCGAAGTGTGAACGCCACCGGATTCCGACACGCCACCACACCGATGGAAGACCGGATCGTTTGTGTATTTCCAGTGAATATGCACAATAGCAGGCGATCGAAGTAACCACGCGCCCGGCACGGTCGCGCCCCGTTGCGACGAGGAGTCCCCACCTGCCTCACAGCCCTGCGATGAACGTCATCACCTACGAGCAGCCACTGAACGAACGCGTACGCATGTTCCTGCGGCTGGAGGATCTGGTGCGGCGTTTCGATCATGGCTGCCGCGGCGAGCAGGCCTGGGAAACCCACGCCGCGATGTCGACGCTGGTGGAACTGCACAATCTCACCAGCCGGGTCGACATCAAGCGCGACATCATGAAGGAACTGGAGCGGCAGACCGCCAACCTGCTGCCGCTCGGTGCGCAGCCCGGCGTGGACCGGTCGGCGCTGGAGGCGATCGTGGCGCGCCAGCGCATGCTGGTCGAGCGCCTGCACGCGACCGAGGGTCAGCAGGACATGCTCAAGACCAGCGAGTTCTTCAACAGCATCCGCCAGCGCATGGCCATACCGGGCGGCACCTGCGATTTCGACCTGCCCTCGTACCACTATTGGCTGCACCGACCGCACGACGAACGTCTGGCACTGCTCGGCGCGTGGATCCAGCCCTTCCGCGAGGTGATGCAGGCCGTCACGCTGATCCTGGAACTGGTACGTCAGAGCACCTACCCGCGCCAGTCGGTGGCGCAGGGCGGCTTCTACCAGCAGTCGCTCGACCAGGATGCCTCCTTTCAACTGCTGCGCATCCGTCTGCCGATGGACGAGACCGTATTCCCCGAGGTCAGCGCCGGCCGGCACCGCTTCACCGTACGCTTCCTCGAACACGGCGATCCCAACCAGCGCGCCAAGCAGACCGAACGCGACGTCAACTTCGAACTGGCCTGTTGCGCGATCTAGCAGTCCGTCGGACTTTCCCTGCCATTGCGGCGACCCGCAGGAGCGCCGGCAGGCGCGGCTGCCGCCGCTCCTGACCGGATGTTGAAAAAGGGCTGTCCTGCCTTTTTCAACAGCCTGCCAAGCCTTGAACCGTCATTCCCGCTCGGTCAGGAACGGCACGTCGATCCGGTACACGCCTGTTTCGGCCGTCACGTATATCTGCGCCATCCAGTCCTGGCGGTCGACGGTGCAGACCGGCAACACCACCTGAGTCCGCCACTGCCGCGCCGCGGCGGGCGCGAGCGCAAAGCGGTTGACGCCCATGTCCATGCCGACCATCACGAAGTCCGCCAGTACGGTGCCGACCCCGTCCGCATCGACCGTCAACGTCAACTCGAACGGTTGCAACGGATGCACGCGACGATCCACCCGCACCCGCGCCCGCAAGGGTCCATGCGTCTCGCAGCCGGCACTCCAGTCGCACTCGGGCGCCACGGTCAGGGCCACGACAGGCGCCTCGACCGGCGCGAGCAAGGGCCGCAACCACGCGCCGGCCGCCCAATAGCCGAGCAGCCCCAGCGCGGCGACGGCGAGTATGGCCGCAGGCCCGGTCCAGCGCGTAAGTGACTGTCGCGTCGTCATGCCGTTCCGTCCATCTCCCACAGGCCACGGATGGCGGCGATGCCCTGACCGCCGGCACGCCGCGCCATCGTCACGTCATGAACCCGCATGCCGCCCAGCGCATACACCGGCGCCAGTGCGGCCTCGCACAGCGCGGCGAAGCCGGTCCAGCCGAGCGTGATGACGCCGGGGTGGGAGACCGTCGCCGCGACCGGCGACGCAACCATGAAATCCACGCCCAGGCGATTGGCGTGCGCGACCGCCTCCAGATCGTGCACCGATGCCGCGCACATCAGACCGGCCGGCAGTTCGTCCGCCCGCGATGCCAGCAGACGCTCGCGACTCAGGTGCACGCCGTCGGCACCCAGATCGGTGGCCAATGCGGGATCGGCATTGAGCAGCACACGGCATCCATGGCGGCGCGCGACGGCGATTGCCTCGCGCGCCATCCCGGCGTAGCGGTCGGCCGGCACCGTCTTGGCCCGGAGCTGCATCAAGGCGATGTCTCCCCGCGCGAGCCGGGCTTCGAGATGTGCAAGAAAAAAATCCGCCCCCTGCGCAGGTTCGGGCGTCACGAGATAGCGGTCGGGCAGACGCAATGCCTGCACGATGGGCCGGTTCGCCGCCGGCAGTTCGAGCGGATCGATATCGGCCACCGGCACCCAGCGCAGCGGCTGCCCCTCGCGGCCATGCGGTTGGCCCGAAAAGCGCGTCACCTCGACCACGTCGAGCAGCACGTTCCGGTCCGGATAATCGAAGTGCACGCGGATCAACGGTTCCCAGTGTTCGGGATGAATGCCGAGTTCCTCGTCGAGTTCGCGCGCCAGCGCGACGGCGAACGTCTCGTCGGTTTCGAGTTTGCCGCCCGGAAATTCCCACAGACCACCTTGATGCACCTGCGGCGGCCGCCGCGCGAGCAGACATTCACCCCGCTCGTTGCGGATTGCGGCGACGGCAACGTGAATGCGCTGGGTCATGACGGCAAAGGTGAAATCCGCCGGAAACGCCCGTTGATGGACGAAACCGCCAAGGACGCATCAACTCCGATACTCGGCGTTGATGCGCACGTAGTCGTAGGAGAAATCACAGGTGTAGACCCGCGCCACGGCGTCGCCGCGATGCAGACCGATGCGGATCGGGATCTCGGCCGCCGCCATCACGCGTCGGCCGGCCTCTTCCGTATAGGCCGGATCGCGCCCGCCCGCCGACACGATGCGTACGTCGGCGACGTCGATGGTCACGCGATCGACGTCGAGGTCGGCCACGCCGGCACGCCCGACGGCGGCCAGGATGCGTCCCCAGTTGGGATCGCTCGCGAACAGAGCGGTCTTGACCAGCGGCGAGTGCGCGACGGTGAAGGCCACCTGCCGCGCCTCGGTCACGTCGCGCGCACCGCTGACCTCGACCGCAATGAACTTGGTCGCGCCCTCGCCGTCGCGCACGATGGCCTGTGCCAGATGATCCATCACCGCCTGCAGGGCCTCGTTGAAGGCCGCGAGATGTGCGGGATCGTCCGCCACGCGCACGCCCGAGCGACCGCTCGCCACCAGCACGCAGGCGTCGTTGGTGGAGGTATCGCCATCGACCGTGATGGCATTGAAGCTGCGATCGACGGCGGCACGCAGACAGGCATCGAGTTCCGCCGCCGTCAATACGGCGTCGGTGGCGACATAGGCGAGCATGGTCGCCATGTCCGGATGGATCATGCCGGAGCCCTTGGCGATGCCGGTGACGGTAACCGTGCGACCGTCGATGACGATCCGCCGCGATGCGCCCTTGCCGACGGTGTCGGTGGTCATGATCGCGCGCATCGCACTCAGCCAGCCATCCTCGCGCAAGACAGCGACCGCACCCGGCAGTGCGTCGGCGATGCGCCCGACCGGCAGCGGTTCACCGATCACGCCGGTGGAAAACGGCAGCACTTCGCGCGCGTCGCAACCGAGGGCGGCGGCGACGGCCTCGCAGCTCGCACGGGCGGCAGCAAGCCCGGGCAGGCCCGTGCCGGCATTGGCGTTGCCGGCGTTGATCAGCAGCGCACGCGGCGCACCCGCGGCGAGATGTTCGCGCGCGACGGTCACCGGCGCCGCGCAGAAGGCATTGCGCGTGAACACCGCTGCGGTCACGGCGCCGGATTCCAGCGCCATGAGCAACAGATCGTCACGGTTCTTGTAACGAATGCCGGCGGCCACGGCGGCGAGCCGCACGCCGGGCACGGAATCGAGGGAGTCGGGTTCGGTCAGGTTGACGGCCATGGGAGTTCCAGAGCGCTTAGGATCAGCGTGAAACGACGCCGCAGGAGCGGCGACTTCTTGCGCGGACCCTCAGTCCAGCTTGCCGTGGCAGTGCTTGAATTTCTTGCCGGAGCCGCACCAGCAGGGATCGTTGCGGCCGAGCTTCGGTGCCTCGCGCCGATACGGATGCTGGGCATCCTCCGCCGACACTTCCTCCGCCTCGGCGGCGAGTGCAGAGCCGGCATCGGGATGATTGAACTCCATCGGCTTGTTCGCCTGGGCGCGCGCCTGCTCCTCCATTGCCTGCAACTCGTCGGGGGTACGCACCTGGATGCGCAGCAGCAGCGACACCACGTCGCGCTTGACGCGCTCCAGCAGGGCCTCGAACATCTCGAAGGCCTCGCGCTTGTACTCCTGCTTCGGATTCTGCTGCGCATAGCCGCGCAGGTGGATGCCCTGACGCAGGTAGTCCATCGCCGCCAGATGATCCTTCCATTGGGTATCGAGCACCTGCAGCATCACGTCCTTCTCGACCCGACGCATGATCTCGGCACCGAGCGCCTCTTCCTTGCGCGCCATGACGGCCGCGACCTCGTCGCGTATGCGCTGCAACAGCGTCTCCTCGTGCAGGTCCGGCTCCTTTTCCAGCCAGCCGGCGATGTCGAGTCGCAGACCGAAGTCGCTCTCCAGGGCCTGCATCAGTCCCGGCACGTTCCACTGCTCTTCCAGACTGCCGGGCGGGATGTGTTCGGCCACCACCGCGCCGATGACGTCGTCGCGGATCGCCGTCACCGTCTCGCCGATGTTCTCGGTTTCCAGCAGTTCGCGGCGCTGTTCGTACACCACCTTGCGCTGATCGTTGGCGACGTCGTCGTATTCGAGCAGGTTCTTGCGGATGTCGAAGTTGTGCGCCTCGACCTTGCGCTGCGCATTTTCGATCGCCTTGGTGACCAGCCCGCTCTCGATCGCCTCGCCCTGTTGCATGCCGAGCCGCTGCATCAGCGCCTTCACCCGGTCGGAGGCGAAGATGCGCATCAGGTTGTCTTCCATCGAGATGAAGAAGCGGCTCGAACCCGGATCGCCCTGACGGCCGGCACGGCCGCGCAGCTGGTTGTCGATGCGCCGCGACTCATGACGCTCGGTGCCGATGATGTGCAGACCGCCGGCGGCGAGCACCTGCTCGTGACGCTTGCGCCATTCCTCGCGCACGTGCGCCACCTGCGCCGCGTCGGGATCGGGACCCAGCGCGGCGAGTTCGGCTTCGAGGCTGCCGCCGAGCACGATGTCGGTACCGCGGCCGGCCATGTTGGTGGCGATGGTGACGGCGCCCGGCCGCCCGGCCTGGGCGATGATGTGCGCCTCGCGCTCGTGCTGCTTGGCGTTCAGCACCTCGTGCCGGACGCCCGCCTTGCGCAGCACGCCGGACAGATACTCGGAAGCCTCGACCGAGGCGGTGCCGACGAGCACCGGTTGGCCCTGCTCGACGCAATGCCTGATCTCCTTGATGATCGCGTCGTACTTCTCCTGCTGCGTCAGGTACACGAGGTCCTGTGCGTCCTTGCGCACCATCGGCCGGTTGGTCGGGATGACCACGACTTCGAGGCCGTAGATCTGCTGGAACTCGTAGGCCTCGGTGTCGGCCGTGCCGGTCATGCCGGACAGCTTGTCGTAGAGACGGAAGTAGTTCTGGAAGGTGATCGACGCCAGCGTCTGGTTTTCCTGCTGGATCGTCACGCCCTCCTTGGCCTCGATCGCCTGATGCAGGCCCTCGGACCAGCGCCGGCCCTGCATCACGCGGCCGGTGAATTCGTCGATGATCAGCACCTGACCGTCGCGCACCAGATAATCGACGTCGCGCTGGAACAGCGCATGCGCGCGCAACGCCGCATTCATGTGATGCAGAAGCGCGATGCTGGAGGCATCGTACAGCCCCTGTTCGGGCGCCAGCAGACCGGCCTCCTTCAGGATCTGTTCGGCATTCTCCTGACCATCCTCGGTGAGGTAGACCTGCCGCAGCTTTTCGTCGACGGAGTAGTCGCCCGGCCCCTCTTCCTCCGTCTGGCGCATCAGGCGCGGGATGAGGGCATTCAGGCGCTGATACAACTCGGAGTTCTCGCCGGTCGGACCGGAGATGATGAGCGGCGTGCGCGCCTCGTCGATCAGGATCGAGTCGACCTCGTCGACCACCGCAAAATGCAGGTCGCGCTGCACGCGCTCTTCGGCCGTGAAGGCCATGTTGTCGCGCAGATAATCGAAGCCGAATTCGTTGTTCGTGCCGTAGGTGATGTCGGCCGCGTAGGCATCCCTGCGCTCCTGATGCGTCAGACCGTTGACGATCACGCCGACCGTCATGCCGAGGAAGCGGTAGATGCGCCCCATCCACTCCGAGTCGCGCCGCGCGAGATAGTCGTTGACGGTCACCACGTGCACGCCCTTGCCGGGCAGTGCGTTGAGATACACGGCGAGCGTCGCCACCAGCGTCTTGCCCTCACCGGTGCGCATCTCGGCGATGCGGCCGTCGTTGAGCACCATGCCGCCGATGAGCTGCACGTCGAAGTGGCGCATTTCCATCACGCGGCGACCGGCCTCGCGCACCGCAGCGAAGGCCTCGGGCAACAGGTCGTCGAGCGGCGTGCCGTCGCCCAGGCGCTGACGGAACTCGGCGGTCTTGCCTCGCAGGGCCTCGTCGGAGAGCGCCTGGAACTCGGGCTCCAGGGCATTGATGCGGGCGACGACGCGCCCATAGCGTTTGACCAGCCGCTCGTTGCGACTGCCGAAGATCTTCCTGACGAAGCTGGTGACCATGAGGGTACCTGAGGGATGGATGCGGATTTTGAAGGCCGCAATGATACCCGATTCGAACGGGCGATTCAGGACGACCCGGAGCAGTGCGGGCGCGAAACGCCGCCTGGCGCGGCGTTTACTGCGGCTGGATCAGTTCGACGCCCGGATATAGGAGGCCGGATTGACGTGACGGCCGTCCTTGAGCACCTCGAAGTGCACGTGGGCCGCGGTGGCGCGACCGGTGCTGCCCATGCGGGCGATGTTCTGGCCCTTCTTCACGACTTCACCCACGGACACCAGCAGTGCCTTGTTGTGTGCATAGCGTGTGACGTAGCCGTTGCCGTGGTCGATCTCGATCAGCTTGCCGTAGGCATGATGCGTCCCGGCCCAGATCACGACGCCGCCGCCGACGGCCACCACGTCGGTGCCCTCGCGGCCGGCGATGTCGATGCCGCGATGAAAGGCCTTGCGGCCGGTGAACGGGTCGAGACGCGTGCCGTAGCCGGAGGAGATCCAACCGGTCTCCACCGGCACCCCGGACGGCGTGACCTCCGCCTGCAATGCGCGGCTCAGCATCAGGCGGTCCAGGGCCTTGAGCTGTTCCTCGCGCAGGACCAGAGCGGTGGCCAGCGATTCGAGCTCCGCGGTGAAATCGTGGGCGGGCGGCAGATCCTCGAAGGGCACCTCGGGACCACCGAGACCCGGCAGATTACCGAAGTCGAACTCGCCCGCGTCCAGACCGGCCATCTTGACCAGCTTGTTACCGAGCGCGTCGAGGCGCGTCGTCTGCGCCTGGAGCTGGGCGAGGCGCAGGGTCAATGCCTGGATATTGGCCTGGGTGTTGCGCGTCGCCTCATCGATCTCCTGACGCTGCTGCATCAGTTCGTCCTGCCAGGAGGCAAGTTCGGCGTTCGGGTGGAGGCGGGTTCCGGCGAAGTAGCCGGCAGTGAGAAGGAGGATGCTCAGACAGGAGAAGGCGAGCGCGGGTACCACGAAATGATGCCAGCGCGACAGATGCAGGCTGCGCGGCCGTTTCCCCCGTTTGGTCACGATGATGATGTTCATGCCCGACCCTAGTTTGTTTTTTTTCGCCAGGCGCTTCTCTGGCGGCATCAGCGAGGGGATGATAGAGGCTTTGGCAGCGAATGAGAACCCATGCTGTGAAATCCGTCCCGCCGCGCCCGAAGCCGGTCCGGAGCCTGCTCGACCCCGCGTTGGTGGAGCGGGCCCGTCGCGCCGATGGCCTCACCCGCGAACTGCGTGCCTGGCTGCCGCCCGTGCTGGGACCGCACGTATGGGTCTCGGGCTGCGAGGGCGACACGCTGTCGCTGCTGGCGGACGGTGCCGCCTGGGCCAGTCAGTTGCGCTACATGCAGACTGAACTGGTCAAGCAATTCAGGGATCGCCACCCGGGACTGCGGCGGGTCCAGATACGCGTCGTGGCACCGCGCGGGCGTCAGGCGGAACGCCCCCCGCAACCCTACCGGCTGCCGGCGGGTGCCGGCCCGAGCCTCGACGCGGCAGCCCGGACGGTGAGCGACCCCGTGCTCGCGCGCGCACTCGCACGTCTGGCCGGCAAGGCCGGCATCAAACGCTGACTCAGACCGATCCGGAAGCGCCCACCGGCTGGGCGTAGGAGATGGGGGCCGCGACCGAGGCGTCCTCGAAGGTCACCTCTTCCCACGCGTCTTCCTGCGCCAGCAGGGTGCGCAGGAGCATATTGTTGAGCGCGTGGCCGGACTTGTAGCCGGTGAAGGAGCCGATCAGGCTGCAACCGAGCAGGTACAGGTCGCCGATCGCGTCCAGGATCTTGTGTTTGACGAACTCGTCCTCGTAGCGCAAGCCGTCCTCGTTCAGCACCCGGAAATCGTCCAGCACCACGGCGTTGTCCAGGCTGCCGCCCAGCGCCAGCCGATGGCTGCGCAACACCTCGATGTCGCGCATGAAGCCGAAGGTACGCGCACGACTGACCTCCTTCACGAACGAGGTGGTGGAGAAATCCAGCACTGCGGTCTGACGTCCGTTGGCGAACATCGGATGTTTGAAGTCGATCGAGAAGCCGACCTTGAAACCGTCGAAGGGATCGAAGCGCGCCCACTTGTCGTCCTCCTGCACCACCACGCTGCGGCGGATGCGGATGAAACGCTTGGGTGCGTTCTGCTCCACCACGCCGGCGGACTGGATCAGGAACACAAACGGCCCGGCGCTGCCGTCCATGATCGGCACCTCGGGTGCGGACAGGTCGACGTAGATGTTGTCGATGCCGAGCCCGGCGATGGCGGACAGCAGGTGTTCCACGGTCGAGATGCGCACGTCGCCCTGCACCAGCGTCGTCGACAGGCGCGTGTCGCCGACGTTTTCGGGTCTGGCCCGGATCTCCACCGGCTCGGCGAGATCGACGCGACGGAACACCACGCCCGTGTCGGGCGCGGCCGGGCGCAAGGTCAGGTAGATCTTGTCACCGGTATGCAGGCCGACGCCGGTGGCGCGGATGGAATTTTTGAGCGTGCGCTGCCTGATCAAGGACCGTCTCCCACGAAAGGGCCGCCCCCGCCGCAAGGGGGCTTGGATACATTGCATGGGAACGGCGGCCTGCCCCACGCCCGCGACCCCGGTGCCTGATCGAGCACTGGGCCGCAAAAATGGGCTGATTATGACACAGCCGCCGAACGACGCATGCATTTTTTCACATGACGATCAAGCGCCTACGTGATTATCCGACCAACCCGCAAGGTCAGTCCGCCTGCTTGCGCAGGAAGGCCGGGATATCGAGATAATCCATGTTCAGATTGCCCGACGCATCGTACTGCGACTTGTCGGGCTGACGACGCGTGACCGCCGGCGTCTCGAAGCGACTGTAGTCCGGCACCACGTCGTCACCCACCGCGCGCTTGGCCTCGACCAGACGCACGGCAGGCTTTTCCGGGGCCTTCTGCTGTTCGCCGAGACCAAGACCGGTCGCCACCATGGTCACGCGCAGATCGCCCGACATCTCCGGATCGATCACCGTGCCGACCACCACCGTGGCGTCGTCGGAGGCAAAGCCCTTGATCACCTCGCCCACTTCCTGGAACTCGCCGAGCGAGAGATCGGCGCCGGCCGTGACGTTGACCAGGATCCCGCGCGCGCCGGAGATGTTGATGTCCTCCAGCAGCGGGCTGGCGACCGCCGCCTCGGCCGCCTCGGCCGCGCGGTTGTCGCCGCTGGCCGACCCGGTACCCATCATCGCCATGCCCATCTCGGACATGACCGTGCGCACGTCGGCGAAGTCGACGTTGATGAGGCCCGGACGCGTGATCAGGTCGGCGATACCCTGCACCGCACCGAGCAGCACGTCGTTGGCGGCCTTGAAGGCGTCCAGCAGGCTGACGTTCTTGCCCAGCACCGGCAGCAGCTTCTCGTTCGGGATCGTGATCAGCGAATCGACGTGCTTGGACAGATTGGCGATGCCGCTCATCGCGACGTGCATGCGCTTCTTGCCCTCGAACGGGAACGGCTTGGTCACCACCGCGACCGTCAGGATGCCCATCTCACGCGCGATCTGCGCAATCACCGGCGCGCCGCCGGTACCGGTACCGCCGCCCATGCCGGCGGTGATGAACAGCATGTCGGCGCCGGTAATCACCTCGCGGATGCGATCGTGATCCTCCAGCGCGGCCTCGCGGCCGACGTCCGGATTGGCACCGGCGCCCAGCCCCTTGGTGATGTGCCCACCGAGTTGCAGCACCGTCTTGGCGTTGATCTTCTTCAGCGCCTGCGCATCGGTGTTGGCGCAGATGAAATCCACGCCCTCGATGTTGCCGCCCAGCATGTGCTGCACGGCATTGCCGCCGCCGCCGCCGACGCCGATCACCTTGATGACTGCGTTCTGCGTATAGGTATCCATCAGTTCGAACATGTGCTTAACCTCCTCGGTCGTGAATGCCAAATCGTGTCGTTGATCGAATCATCCGGGCGGGTCTGCCGCCCAGGCCCCGCAAGCCCTGCCTGTCTTCAGAAATTCCCGTGGAACCAGCTCTTCATGCGCTGCCACACCGACGTCACACCGGAGCGGTTGGCGGCGTCGTGCCCCTGCGCCAGCCGGTTTTGCAGCCCGAACAGCAGCAGGCCGACGCCGGTGGCGTGGATCGGATTGCGCACCACGTCGACCAGCCCGCCGACGTATTGCGGCATGCCCTGGCGCACCGGCATGTGAAACACCTCTTCCGCCAGCTCGATGACGCCGTCCATCTTCGAAGAACCGCCGGTGAGCACGATGCCGGCGGCGATCATCTCCTCCACGCCCGCGCGGCGCAGTTCCGCCTGCACCAGCGACAGCAGTTCCTCGTAACGCGGCTCCACCACCTCGGCCAGGGTCTGGCGCGACAGGCGGCGCGGCGGCCGGTCGCCGACGCTCGGCACCTCGATCGTGTCGTCGGGATTGGCGAGCTGGCGCAGCGCGCAGGCGTACTTGATCTTGATGTCCTCGGCGTACTGCGTCGGCGTGCGCAGGGCGACGGCGATGTCGTTGGTGACCTGATCGCCGGCGATCGGGATCACCGCGGTATGGCGGATCGCGCCGTCGGTGAACACCGCGATGTCGGTGGTGCCGCCACCGATGTCGACCAGGCACACGCCGAGTTCCTTCTCGTCCTCGTTGAGGACCGAGTGGCTGGAAGCAAGCTGTTCGAGGATGATGTCGTCGACTTCGAGGCCGCAGCGGCGCACGCACTTCATGATGTTCTGCGCCGCGCTCACCGCACCGGTGACCAGATGCACCTTGGCCTCCAGCCGCACGCCCGACATGCCAACGGGTTCCTTGATGCCGTCCTGGCTGTCGATGATGAATTCCTGCGGCAGCACGTGCAGGATGCGCTGGTCGGCCGGAATCGCCACCGCGCGCGCGGCGTCGATGACGCGCTCGACATCGCCCGGCGTGACCTCCTTTTCCTTGATCGCGACGATGCCGTGCGAGTTGATGCTCTTGACGTGGCTGCCCGCGATGCCGGTGTAGACCGAGTGGATCTGGCAGCCGGCCATCAGCTCGGCCTCCTCCACCGCGCGCTGGATCGACTGCACCGTGGACTCGATGTCGACCACCACGCCGCGGCGCAGGCCGCGCGAGGGATGGGAGCCGATGCCGATGATCTCGATCACGCCCTCGTCGTTGATCTCGCCGACGATGGCCTCCACCTTCGAGGTCCCGATATCGAGCCCCACGATCATGCCTCTGTCGGATCGTTTCGACATAAATCCTCTTCGTGTCAATGAATCGTTGCCGGCACTTGTCCGGCGGAATCGCCCCAGCTCAATGCGAGGCCGTTGGTGTAGCGCAGATCGATGCGCCTCACCGTCTCCGCACGGTAGGCGGACAATTGCGGCCAGGCGCGCACCAGACGATCGAGCCTGCCGTCGTCGGCCTGGCGGCCCATGTGGATGCGGGTGCCGTCCAGCAACTCCACGTACCACGAATGACGCGCATCCTCTCCCAATACCCGCGGCACCAGTCCGGCACCGGCGAGCGTGGTGCGCACGGCGAGAAAGCGCCGCATCAGATCCACCTCGCGCCCCGGCTGGCCGATCAGCAACGCAAGCCCTTCGGGCATCTCTGCCGGTGCCGGCACGAACAGCTCGCCATATCGGTTGAGCAGAGCCCGATCGCCCCAGCGCGCCACCGGCACCTGTTCCTCCACCGTAACGACCAGCGTGTCGGGCCAGTGCCGGCGCAGGCTGACGCTGCGTATCCACGGCGAGGCGCCCAATGCCGTCTCCAC
>JAQVJI010000232.1:0-1839 GCA_028695255.1 Chromatiales bacterium
TCGAGGCCGACGGCGACACGATCCGAACAGAGCGTGCACTTGTAGGCCTTGTTGTCCTTCTTGGCGATGCGCGGGATGTCGAACGGACAACCGGCCACGCAATAACCGCAGCCGATGCAGTTCTCCTGCACGAAGTCGACGATGCCGTTGGAATACTGCAGGATCGCACCCGGCGACGGACAGGCCTTGAGACAGCCCGGATCGTCGCAGTGCATGCAGCCGTCCTTGCGGATCAGCCACTCGAAGGAGAAGCCCTCCGGCTCCACCTCCGAGAAGCGCATCAGCGTCCAGGTGGTCTCGTTCAGGTCCTGCGGGTTGTCGTAGACGCCCACGTTGGTGCCGATCTCGCCTTTCAGGTCGTTCCATTCCATGCACGCGACCTGGCAGGCCTTGCAGCCGATGCACTTGGAGACATCGATCAGCTTGGCCACCTGCTGTTGCTCGCGCACGCTGGGCGAGGGCAGGGTGGTGGCGGAGCGGCGCTTGATATCAAGGGATTGCAGCGATGACATGGCGCACCTCCTCAGGCTTTCTCGATGTCGACAAGGAACGCCTTGAACTCCGGCGTCTGAGCGTTGGCGTCACCGACGAAGGGGGTCAGCACATTGGCCAGGAACCCCTTCTGGGCGACACCGACGAAGCCCCAATGGATCGGCACACCGACGGTGTGCATCACCTTGCCTTCGACATTGAGCGGCATGAGGCGCTTGGTCACCACTGCCGTCGCCGTGATCTCGCCGCGGTTGGACATCACAGTCACCGACTCGCCGGTCTTGATGCCCTTTTCGCGCGCGAGCGCCTCGCCGATCTCCACGAACTGCGACGGCTGCACCACGGAATTGGCGATCGAGTGCTTGGTCCAGAAGTGGAAATGCTCGGTCAGCCGATACGTCGTCGCGACGTACGGGAACTCGTCCGCCTTGCCGAAAGACGCCCAATCGCCCGGGAACACCCGGGCCGCCGGATTGCTTACCGCCTTGGGATTGTCCGGGTGCATCGGGTTGTACCCGAGCGGCGTCTCGAACGGTTCGTAGTGCTCCGGGAACGGCCCTTCGTTCATGCCGGCGAACAGGCGCGCGACGCCCTCCGGGATCATGATGAACGGGTTGACATTCTGTTCCGGCGCGGCGTTCGGCAACATGTCCGGTACGTCCGGCCCGGTCCAGCGCGAACCGCTCCAGCGGATCGGTGCACGTTTCGGATCCCAGGGCTTGCCGGAGGGATCGCAGGAGGCACGGTTGTAGAGGATGCGCCGGTTGGCCGGCCATGCGAAGCCCCAGCCGGGGTACAGCCCCAGACCGGACGGATCGGCCGTATCGCGCTTGGCGGAGATGTTGCCGGCCTGGGTCCAGGCACCCGAGTACAGCCAGTTGCCGCAGGCGGTCGAGCCGTCGTCGCGCAGCTGACCGAAGCCTGCCACCTGCTGTCCGGCCGCCACCAATACCTTGGTCGGATCGTTCGCATCCTTGAGGTCGCTCACCGCATAACCCGAGATCTCGCGCAGCAGTTCGGCCGCGGTCGGTTCCTGCGGATTCTGATACGGCCAATGCAGGTTGAGGATCGGGTCGGGGAAGGCACCGCCTTCCTTTTCGTACAGGTCGCGGATGCGCAGATACAACTGCGCCATGATGGCGCGGTCGGTCTTCGCCTCACCTGGCGGATCGATCGCCTTGTCCTTCCAGGCGATGACGCGACCGGAGTTGGTGAAGGTGCCGTCTTCCTCAGCGAACAAGGCCGCCGGCAGGCGGATCACCTCGGTCTGGATCTGCGACGGATCGACGTTGTTGTACGCGCCGTGGTTCTTCCAGAACTCCGAGGTCTCGGTCGCCAACGGATCGA
>JAQVJI010000232.1:1939-3519 GCA_028695255.1 Chromatiales bacterium
GCGTACAGGATGGTCAGCGTCTTGTCGGGCGCCGAGGCCTCCGCCATCATCTCGCAGACCTTCAGGAAGCGGTCCTGCGGCGTGCCGGTGATGCTGCTCACCACCTCGGGCGTGTAGCGCGAGACGTGATGCTTGAGCAGTTGATACACGCAGCGCGGATGCTGAAGGGTTTCGTCGGCCTTGGCATAGCCGTCGTCGCCCATCTCGTAGCCCCAGGACGAACGGTCGTACTTGCGTCCGCCCTCGTCGTAGCCCGAGAACAGCCCGTCCTCGAAGGCGAAGCCCTCGCGCACGATCAGCGATGCGTTGGTGAAGTGCCTGACGTACTCGTGCTGGATCTTCTCGTGCGACAACAGATAGTTCATGACGCCGCACAGGAAGGCGATGTCGGTACCCGCACGGATCGGTGCATAGTAATCCGCCACCGCGGCGGAACGCGTGAAGCGCGGATCGACCACGATCAGCTTGGCACCGCGATGCGCCTTCGCCTCGGTGACCCACTTGAAGCCGCAGGGATGCGCCTCGGCGGCATTGCCGCCCATGACCAGGACGATGTCGGCATTCTTGATGTCGACCCAATGGTTCGTCATCGCGCCACGCCCAAACGTCGGAGCCAGACTGGCTACCGTCGGGGCGTGTCAGATGCGGGCCTGGGTGTCGACCGATACGATGCCGTAGGAACGCAGCGTCTTGACCGTCGCGTAGCCGCCCTCGTTGGAGGCCGCGCTGCTCGCCAGCAGGCCGGTGCTGCGCCAGCGGTTGACCGTCTGGCCGGCCGCGTTGATGGTCTCGAAGTTGGCGTCGCGGTCATCCTTCATCAGGCGCGCGATGCGGTTCAGGGCGTCGTCCCAGGACATGCGCTTCCACGCGTTGCTGCCGGGCGCGCGATATTCGGGGTAGTGCAGCCGGTTCGGGCTGTTGATCATGTCCAGCAGGCCCGCGCCCTTGGGGCAGAGCGTGCCGCGGTTGACCGGATTGTCCGGATCGCCCTCGATGTGAATGATCGCCGGCTTGGCGTTCTTCGCGCCGTCACCCAGCGTGTACATGATCACGCCGCAACTGACCGAGCAATACGGACAGGTGCTGCGCGTCTCGGTGGTTCGGGCCAGCTTGAACTGGCGTGCCTGCGCCAGTACCTCGGAGGGGGAGAACCCCATGACGGTCAGCGATGACCCTCCAAGGCCTCCTGCGCAGATCTTCAGGAATTGCCTTCTGGTGACTTGCATCGAAATCACTCCTCACGGATCGGTTCGAAGGGATGTTGTTATAGGTGTGGTGCCCGTTGCTGTGAGGGCCCCCAGGTGTTCAGGGTGGAAACCCAACGACGGATATTGCAAGGGATGAGCCAACCTTGTAATAAGTTTAATTACTCACGTTAAAACAATGAGTAATAATTGAATTTGCATGTTATTTCTATCGTCAATCAGGGTCATTTCGACCCAACTTGCAGTCCTTGATATGAGTCAAGATGGACCAGACTGGCATATCGCATGCGTAACATTCCGTATGCGAGGAAAAGGGCGGTTCAGTTCGTCAGCGGACACCTCTGTCACATTATTTAACATAATCTACATTATGCG
>JAQVJI010000233.1:0-2229 GCA_028695255.1 Chromatiales bacterium
CGCCCGACGGCGGCAATACGCTCATGCGCCAGCAGTTGCCGACGCGCGCGTCGCTGCTCGACGTGACGGTCTGCCCGGACGGCCGGTTCGCGGCGATCGACGCGCGTCGCAACGCGTGGGTGTCGGAGGACGGCGGCGAGAACTGGCAGGAACGGCCGACCGGTACCGAAGAGAGCCCGATGGCGATCGCCTGCGATCCGCAGGGCCGGCTATGGGTGACGGCAAGCTACAGCACGCTGCTGCTGAGCGAGGATCTCGGCGCGAGCTGGGACGAGATCAGCCAGGACGAGGACATGCAGTTGTCGGCGATCCAATTCCTGGATGCATCGACGGCCTTCGTCGTCGGCGAATTCGGAACCCTGCTGGCAAGTCGCGACGCAGGCGAAAACTGGGAGCGAATCGAAGGGCTGCCCGAGGACTTCTATCCGCTGACCGTGTACTTCGAGTCGCCGGAACACGGCTGGGTGGCGGGCCTCAACGGCACCGTGCTGCACACGCAGGACGGCGGCGCGAGCTGGGAACGCCAGGAGACGTCGACCGCCGCGCCCTTGTACCGCCTGACGCGACATGCCGGCGTGACGTTCGTGGCCGGCGACAATGGCACGCTGCTGCGACTCGACGGCGACCGCTGGTCGCCGGTGCCGGGCACGCCGCAGGTGCTGTCCTATCTCATCGCGACCGTGGCCAACGGGCGCGGCGGACTGCTGGTCGCCGGCGGGCAGGGCACGCTTGACGTGATGCCGATGCCGGTCGTTCACGATCGCGGCGTGGCGCGCGACGGCGTGACGGTGGCGACGACGCAGGTGGCCGATACCGGCTGGACCGACGGCGGGCGGAAGCAGCCATGACGCGCATGCACCGCTTCACGCATTGGCTGCGGAACATCGACAATCTCGTGTTCCGCTATCCGAAGCTGTTCCTCGGCATCATCGCCGTGCTCACGCTGTTCTTCGGCATGCAGGTGCCGAAGGTGCAGATGTATTCGGAATTTTCCGACCTGCTGCCGCAGAAGCACGAGTACATCCAACTCCACAACGCCATCCGCGACACCTTCGGCGGCGCCAACAACGTCGTCATGGCGGTGGTGGTGGAAGGCGAGGGCGACATCTTCGACGCCGACACGCTGGCGCGCATCCATCGCATCACGCTGGCGGTGGACGAGGTGCCGGGCGTCAACCACAACCTGTTGTCTTCGATCACGCATCGCACCTCGCGCAAGGTGTGGCTGACGGAAACCGGCGACGTCAACTCGCAGCCGTATTACGACCCGTTGAAGGACGACTGGAACGAAGCGGACCTCGCCGCGCTGCGCGCCGACGTGATGGCCGACCCGCGCGTATTCGGTCTGCTGGTCTCGCCCGACCTCAAGGCGGCGCTGATCAAGGCGCAGTTCAACGAGGGCCAGCTCAACTACGCCGAGATCTTCGACAAGCTGCAATCCATCCGTGCGGCCGAATCCACGCCGGGCATTGCGATCCATGCCACCGGCCAGCCGATGCTCTGGGGCTGGGTCTACAGCTATCTCGACCAGTTGCTGGTGATCTTTCTGACCACGGTCGGCATCATGCTGCTGCTGCTGATCGTCTACTTCCGGCGTGCCTACGGCATCCTGCTGCCGATGTTCGGCATTCTGGTGTCGACGGTATGGGGTCTCGGCATCGTATCCCTGCTTGGCTACAACCTCGATCCGCTGACGCTGGTCATCCCGTTCCTGATCTCGGCGCGCGCGATGTCGCACGCCATCCAGATCGTGCAGCGCTTCTACGACGAACTGGAGAACGTCGACAATGCGCGCGAGGCGGCGCACCGGACCTTCGATTCGCTGTTCCGTCCGGGCACCCTCGGGATCGTCACCGATGCGATCGGTCTGCTGCTGATTTCGCTCGGTTCGGTGCCGATCAACGAAAAGCTCGGCATCTACGCCTCGCTGTGGGCCACCTGCGTGATCTTCAGCGTGCTCATCACCGTGCCGCTGCTGCTGTCGCTGCTGCCCACGCCGAAGCGCGCGGCGCGTCGTCTGGCGGCCGAGGACGCGCTGTTCGGTCGCGTCGCGGCCGTGGTCGCACACCCGCATGGATCGCTCGGCGTGCTGCTGATCGCGCTGCTGCTGTTGGGCATCGGCGGGCAGTTGTCGAGCCGCGTGCAGATCGGCGAATCCGAACCCGGCTCGCCGATCCTGTATCTGGACCACGACTACAACGTGTCGTCGAAGATCATCAACGACCGCTT
>JAQVJI010000233.1:2329-3508 GCA_028695255.1 Chromatiales bacterium
ACCTGGTTCTACTGGTCGCTGCACGCCGGCTGGATCATGTTCCTGGCGATGATGTTCTGCACCACGCTGACCTATGCCTACATGGGCCTCACGGGCATCGGCATCAACGTCAACACGGTGCCGATCATCGCCGTCGGCATCGGCGTCGGCATCGACTACTCGATCTACATGATGGACCGCATCCGCGAGGAAACCGCTCGCACGGCGCAGCTTCAGGCCGGCGTGCTGCGTGCGATCGCGACCACCGGACGCGCGATCGGCTTTACCGCGACCTGCCTGATCGGCGGCGTGATCATGTGGGTGTTCATCTCCGATCTGCGCTTCCAGGCCGATGCCGCCCTGCTGCTGGTCGTGATGCTCGCGCTCAATGCGGTCGCCGCGATGTTCGTCGTGCCGGCCTGGATCATGAAATACCGCCCCCGCTTCATCACGCGCGCGCACTTCGACGACGAGGGCGTGCTGCACAACGACGATCGGGAGGAGCTCAAGACGCAGTCCACATGAATCGGATGTGTTTGCGATTTCATGAAGGACTCACCAATTCATGCAGCAACCGTGGCGTGATTCGATGATTTTCACAACCACGCTGCATGCGACGGCAGTCGAATCCACGGATAGGTCAACGAAAACAGATGGATGCGAATTGGTACGGCGCTTGCCGGTAAATCATCCCGATTACCGGCACGTCACGACCGATCGACAAACAACGAATACCACAGAGAGGAGAGTGAGCATGTCGCGAAAGCTCAAGAACCACGAATCCCGGGCGGACTCGAACCCGCCCGCCGGCCGCGGGCTGCCCGCACGGGCGTTGTTGCCCGTGTGCGTCGGCCTTGCACTGTTGCCGATGCAGTCCCAGGCCTGGAACTCGGAAGACGGCAGCCTGAACGTGCATGGCTACGTCGAGAACGCCACCCACATGCGTGACGGCCGCGGCGCGAGCAAGGTGCGCAACACGGCGCAGATCGAGACCAAGAAGGATTTCGGCGCCAAGGGTGCGTTCAGCAGCATCACCATGAGCGGCGTGTTCCGCGCCACCTACGACGCGGTGTACGACCTGAACGACGACGAGTTCGGCGACGCTGCCGGCGGCTCGATCATGATGGAATCGATCGGCGGCAGCGGCGAGACGCCGTAGGGCCAGTCGGACATCACGGGCGGCCTGCAATTCCCGTGGGG
>JAQVJI010000051.1 GCA_028695255.1 Chromatiales bacterium
GCGGCGTGCACGACCACGCGATCGCGCACCACGCGGCCGTTGACGTGAAAATACTGAAGATCGCTCTGGCTGCGGGCGGCGGTGGGCAGGCCGAGCCAGCCCCACAGACGCAGGCCGGCAGCCGCATGATCGATGAACACCGATTGCTGGATGAACGCCTCGCCGCAGATCTCGGCGACGCGCCGGGCGCGGGCCTCGGCATCGGGTGCGGCCGGATGGCGGAACACGCGCCGACCGTTGTGGATGAAGTCGAACGCGACTTCGAAGCGCGTCAGCGCGATGCGCCGCATCACCTCTTCCACATGGCCGAACTCGGTACGCTCGGTGCGCAGGAAGCGGCGCCGCGCCGGCACGTTGTAGAAGATCTCGCGCACGTCCACCGTCGTGCCGTGCGGATGCGGCGCCGGCCGCGCCTCGCTCACGTGGGCGCCGTCGGCATCCACCGCCCAGCCCTGGCCACCCATCTCGGCGTTGGAGGTCAGCGTGAGCCGGGATACCGAGGCGATGCTGGGCAGCGCCTCGCCACGGAAGCCGAGGCTCGCCACATGTTCCAGGTCATCGAGACTTGCGATCTTGCTGGTGGCATGGCGGGACAGGGCCAGCGCCAGTTCGGCCAGCGGGATACCTCCGCCGTCATCGCGAATGCGGATGCGGCCGATGCCGCCGCGCTCGATTTCCACCTCGATGCAGGTGCTACCGGCATCGAGGCTGTTCTCGACCAGTTCCTTGACCACCGAGGCGGGCCGCTCGACGACCTCGCCGGCGGCGATCTGGTTGACGAGTTGCAGTGGAAGCTGGCGTATCGGCATCGGGGCGCGGGGGCAGGCAATGATCGGGCAGTATACCTTGCGACACCCGACGCGCCCGGCCAAACGCCGGCCGCCCTATCCGCTCGATCTTGTCTGCTCGATTTTGCCTACTCGATTTTGATATAGGCGAAGCCCTGGCGCTGAAGTTCGGTGATGCGCACCACGCCGGACGGCACCAGCGTCACACCGTCGAGCAGCTTGCCGGCATCGAGTCCGATCTGCGAGCGCGTGATGTCGCAGAGTTCGAGCTTCACACCATGCACCGAATGCAACGACGCCAGACGTCCCTTCAGGTTGTCACGCCGCTCGGCCAGCTCGGCGTCCTCGGCAAACGGCGTTCCCTCCAGCCTGTCGTCGGTGACGAAACGGATGCCGTGCGCGACGAACACGATGCGTACGTCGTAGTCGAGCAGGTTGTCGGCGTAATGGGTCACCATGTTGTTGATGCTGGTGAGCATGGCGCTCACGCGCCGCGGATCGGAGAAATCGGCGTGGTAGACCACCTTGGCCTCCTCCGCCCGTACCGGCGTCGCCCACAGGCCGGCCCACAGCAGCAGACCCGACAATACGACCAGGAAGGCACGGCGACCGGTCGTAGCGGTACGACCTCGAAGTTGATGCGGATTCATGGACGAACTCCTCGCACGATTGACAGCAGGAAGACTGTGTTTCGACGAAAGTGACGACGAAAGCCTTGACTCGGGTCAGCGTCTCCCGAAGCGGAGGCGCGCAGGATACCGGAAACCAAACGGCTTCCAGAAACGCGAATATAAGCAGACACTGAAGAATCGGCTCAGGGAAGGCCCGCCGACCCCTTCCCTGATAGAATTTGTGACATGCCAGACGCCATGAAGTGCCGTCGGGTACCGCGAACGGCAGTGGCACGCGTCAGGGAAAATCTGCACTATCGTCATGGATTATCGTTATATTTCGATGCAGCCGAATCCATAACTCACAGCCGACTCCCCACACGATGCTGGTCAACAAGGCCATTCCACTCCCCGCACCGCCGCTGTGTACCGGCGGACCGGAGCATCAGATACGCGCCGGCGAGTCCGTGCTGTTGTCGCTGCTGGACGGCCGGCAGATCGACGGCGGCCTGATGGACTTCGATGCGGCAGGCGCCCGTCTTCAGGTGCTGCCGGCCGGGCAGCACGGCGGCGTCCTCGATTTGCCGCTGTCTGAAATCAAGCTGCTGCGGCTGCCGCAGACCCGGCCGTGGAGCCGACGCCAGGACCCGAACTTGGCCGGCATGGTGCTGCCGCCCGACATGCAGCATTTCCAGCTACGCCTGCGCGACGGCACGCGGGTATCGGGAACCTCCTTCGGAACCAGCCGCGACGCCAACGGCCTGTTTCTGTTCCCGACCAACGACGGTGCGCGTTATTCTCTGGCATTCGTACCGAACGCGATGGTCGACGACTGCGTGATCGGGCCCAAGATCGGCGAGGTGCTCATGCAGGATCAAGCAATCAGCGAAGAAGCCATGAAAACCGCCATTGCCCGCCAGCAGGAGCTGCGCACGCGGCCGGTCGGCGAGTATCTGGCCAACACCGTGGTAAATCCCGAAGACCTGGAGCGCGCACTGAAGCGGCAGAAGTCGATGCCGCACATGAAACTCGGCGAGGTACTGATCAGCGAGGGCGTGATCACCGCCCAGCAACTGGAACAGGCGCTCACCGAACAGAAGAAGGACCGCAAGAAGCCGCTCGGCGAAATCCTGGTCGGCATGGGTCTGGTCACCCGCGCCAACATCCAGCAAAGCCTGGCGCGCAAGCTCGGCATCCCCTTCGTCAACCTGCGCAAGTTTCCGGTCGAGCCGGGCGTGCTCAAGCTGGTGCCGATGGAACTGGCGAAGAAATACCGCCTGATCCCGCTCTATCTGTACGAGGACAAGCTGGTCATCGCGGTCGAGAACCCGATGCTGTGGGAGCCGCTGGAGGCGGTGCGCTTCCACACCCAGAAACACGCCGAGCCCGTGCTGGCGGTACCGGAGGAAATCGACTGGGCGATCGACTACTACTACATCGGCGCCGAGGTCGGCAGCCTCACCGGCATGGACTTCGACGATGCCCTGGTCCTGCCGGTGCAGGAAGAGGAACAGTCGATCTCGATCGAGGAACGGAGCATCACCGAGAACGTGGTGGTGAAGCTCGTCAACAAGATCATCGCCGACGCCCACCGCCAGAACGCGTCCGACATCCATATCGAGCCCTCGCCCGGGCGCGGCAAGACGCTGATCCGCATCCGCCGCGACGGCACGCTGTTCAACTACAACGAGGTACCGAACCAGTATCGCGATGCCTTGGTGTCGCGCATCAAGGTGATGGCCAACCTCGACATCTCCGAACGCCGCAAACCGCAGGACGGCAAGATCGATTTCGGCCGCTACAGTCCACTGAAGATCGAACTGCGCGTCGCCATCCTGCCGACCGCCGGCGGCACCGAAGACGTGGTGATGCGCATCCTGCGCACCGGCAAGCCGATCCCGCTCGAAAAACTCGATCTCGGCGCCGACAACCGCCAGAAACTTATCGAGGCGATCACCAAACCCTACGGCATCTTCATCGTCTGCGGCCCCACCGGCTCGGGCAAGACGACCACCCTGCATTCGATTCTCGGCTACCTGAACGACAGCGAGACCAAGATCTGGACCGCCGAGGACCCGATCGAAATCACCCAGCCCGGGCTGCGCCAGGTGCAGGTCAATCCACGCATCGGACTGACCTTCGCCTCGGCCATGCGCTCATTCCTGCGTGCCGACCCGGACGTCATCATGGTCGGCGAGATGCGCGACCCGGAAACGGCCAAGGTGGGACTCGAAGCCTCGCTGACCGGCCACATCGTGTTCTCGACCCTGCACACGAACAGCGCAGCCGAGAGCATCGTGCGTCTGCTCGACATGGGCATGGACCCGTTCAACTTCGCCGATGCGATGCTCGGCGTGCTGGCGCAACGACTGGCAAAACGGCTGTGCCCCGACTGCCGCAGCGCCTACCAGCCGTCGGTGAAGGAATTGTTCGACCTGGCGATGGAGTACTACCTCGACGCGGCGGGAGGCAAGGCGCACGCGCCCGACTCGCAGGTGCTGGACGACACCATCAAGCGCTGGCGTGAAGCCTATGCACCCAGCGGCAAGTTCACGTTCTACAAGGCCGTCGGCTGCGAGGCCTGCGGGCATACCGGTTATCGCGGGCGCATCGGCATCCATGAACTGCTGATCGCCACCGACATGGTCAAACGCAAGATCGTCGAGCGCGTGCCGATGCCCGAGCTGCTCGCCGAGGCGCTGGCCGAGGGCATGCGCACGCTCAAGCAGGACGGCATCGAGAAGGTTCTGCAAGGCATCACCGACATCGCGCAGATCCGCGCCGTCTGCATCAAGTAGGAGCCCAGCCCCCTGGGCGACGGGGAGCGGCATCCAAACAAACAAGGGCCGCCTCGCGGCGGCCCTCAAACCCTGGTTACACAATCCGGGCTTCCCTGCCCGTCCGCACTACTTTTTTGTAAATCGACCGTCAGGGCGCGAGCGGATCGTTCCGCTCGCTCAGATTGACGATGCGCGTATCGCTCGCCTTGCCGGTGTCGGCGACGGAGAAGGCCGACACCCAGTCGGCATGGCTCGCACGCAGGAACTCCGCCAGCGCGTCCTGCTCGCTGCCGCTGGCGGCGAAGCCCATCTGGGCCGGGTCGTAATCGCCTGCATCGAAGTCCACGCCAAGATCGCGACGGTCCGGATTCGCCAGTCCCTTGAACGGGTAGCCGTCGCCACAGTTGGCAGACGCGACGCCGCCCGTATCCGGTACACAGGAGACCAGGAAGTTGAGCGTCACCATCCGGAAGCTGCGGCCCGGATCGCCCTGCAACACGCCGTTGGCCACCACCACGTCCGTGCCCCCATCCGTGTCGACCACCAGATTGCGGACGCGCTGACCGCTGGTGGCGGCACCAAGATTGCTGTCGCCGGCGGCGCGTGCAGTACGCGTGGGGTCGAAGGAGAAGCGCAGACCGCCGATCTGCGGGAAGCTGCCAGGCGTGGAACCGGGATTCGCATTGGAGGCGGCGAATTCCATGACGTCCCACAACTCCGCCGCGGTCACGCTGACCAGGCTGAGCGTGTTGTTGAAGGCGAGCGAGGTCTCGATGTCGAGCTGCGACACCGCGCCCAGACCCTTGTAACTGTTCGCCTGCGGCGGCAGCAGTTCGACCTCCGAGGCATCGGTGGAACCCGGCGGCGCGATGATCTGGCCGATCGCCGCACGGATGCCGCCGCCATTCTTCAGCGAAAGGCTCACGCTGTCGTCGGCACGCCTGGCGTACCACAGATTGGCATCGGCGCTGAGATTACCGAGATTGGTCTCCTCGGTGCGCACGAAGGCGCGGCGGCCTTCGAGGAACACGCCGGTGTAGCCGGTGACGTTGCCGTCCTTCGCCGAGAGCACCGCGCGCAGCGCATCGGCGACCGCGACCACCTGATCGATGGACTGACCGCCGACCGTCTGCACCACGCTGTCGAGCGACGCCCAGGCGCCGTTCTCGCTCGCATCCAGCTTCTGGGGAATCACGCGTCCCTGATCGTCGAAATCGACCACCAGCCGGCCGAGGTACTTGTAGTCACCATCGGTGTTGACGACCAGTACCGGCTCGTCCTTCGGCGAGGTGAACTCGAGCGGATACTGATCGGCCGCACTGTCGCCCGGATGCAGGATGTCGTTGGCGTCGGCGAGCAGCGTGTTGGAGCCGCCGGCGACGATGATGTCGACGTCGTTCAGACGAGTGGCCAGCGCCTTCTCCACCGAGATCTGCTGCATGTGGGCCAGCACGATGATCTTGTCGATGCCCTGCGCGGTGAGCGCGTCGACTGCCTGCTGGATGATGCCGGCGAGTTCGTCGACGTCGCCGGAAGCCGGATTCACGCCGATGTTGCCGGTGCTCGTGATGCTGGCGAGGGTCGGCGTCGAGGCGCCGACCAGACCGATGGTCGCACCGCCGACGTTCACCACCGCCGACGCCGCGAGACGGCCGGGGATGGAACCGGCCTGCTGCGCGTTCGCGACGATCAGCGGATCCAGCGCCGCCTCGGTCGAGAAATCGAGATTCGAGGACAGATAGGGGAACTGCGCGCCGCCCCAACCCTGGGTGTCGGCATCGATGATGCCCGCAAACTCGGCCGGGCCACCATCCAGGTCGTGGTTGCCCACGGCCGACGCCTGCACGCCCATCGCGTTCATCATCGCGATCTCGCCGCGACCGACACCGCGACGACCGACCAGCGGGTCCAGCGTCGGACTGCTGCTCGCCTGGTAGATCGGCCCCGGGATGTAGTTGTCGCCCGAACTCACGAACAGGGTTTGGTCCGGCATGCCGGAGCGGAAGTGCGCCACCAGGGCGGAGAAATTGTCGACGTTCTGGAGTGCCGCCGTGCCACCGCCGTCCACGTCGGCGAAATGCAGGAGTTGCAGGGTATAGGCGGTCTTCGGCGTATTGTCGCTGTCGCAGCCGGCAAGCAGCAGGAGAACGGCGATCGGCAGGCTGACGGAAAGCATCGTTAGGCGGCGGAATTTCATCGGGACTCCACGGGAAACGGTTTCTCTGGGAGTCCGCAAGGCTAAGCAACGTGCGTTGCAACAGAATGCCGGTTCGATGACCGGAGCATGACCGCGCGCGCTTCGGCCTCAGCTTTCCTGGCGCGGGATCATCAGGACCTGGCCGGTCCGGATGGTGTCGGAATCGAGCCCGTTGTGGCTGCGCAAGGCGTTGACGCTCACGCGATACTGGCTGGCGATGGCGGACAGCGTCTCGCCGTTGCGGATGACGTGGCGGCCATCGCGCGCCTCGGCCAGGATCGTGCCCGGCGGCGCATAGGTGCGGAAATAGTCGCGCAGACCGCCCATCAGGGCCGCGGCCATCGACTGCTGGAAGGCCGTGGTGCGCAGCCGCCGCTCCTCGGCGGGATTGGTGATGTAGGCCGTCTCCACCAGCACCGACGGGATGTCGGGCGAGCGCAAGACGGCGAAGCCCGCCTGCTCCACCTTTTTGCTGCGCACCTTGCCGACGCGGTGCAGTTCGCCGATCAGCGTATCGGCGAGGATCGAACTGGCCTCGATGGTGGCGGTCTGCGACAGGTCGAGCAGCACGGACGCGAGCAGATCGTCCTTGTCGTCGAGCGACACGCCGCCGACCAGATCGGCCGCGTTCTCGCGTTCGGCCAACCAGCGCGCGTGTTCGCTGGTAGCACCGCGCGGCGACAGGATGTACACCGAGGAACCGGAGGCGCGCTTGTCCTTGTGCGCATCGGCGTGAATGGAAACGAACAGATCGGCCTGGTGCTCGCGTGCCTTCTGGATGCGCGCGCGCAGCGGCAGGAACACGTCGGCATCGCGGATCAGCACCGCACGCATGCCGTGCTCGCGCTGCACCAGCGTCGCCAGACGACGCGCCACGGCCAGCACGATGTCTTTCTCGCGCGTGCCGTTGGGACCGACCGCGCCGGGGTCCTTGCCGCCGTGACCGGCGTCGATCGCGACCACCACCTCGCGCAGCTTCTCCGGCGGGGTGACGACAGCGGTGGCGGCCGGCGCCGCGGCCTGGGCAGCGGTCGAGCCGGTGGTTTCGAGATCGATCACCAGCCGATACGCCGCATTGGCGGATTCCGGCACAAGAACACTGCTGCGGAAACTGACGCCGCTGCGCAGATCCAGCACCAGCCGCAGGTCGCCGCCGTTGCGCGCCGCATGGCGCAGGCCGTTCAGGACGCCACCGCGGGTGTCGCCCAGATCCAGCGCACCGGCGACCCGGGCGTTGGCGAGGTCGACCACCAGACGGTCCGGGCCGTTCAGGGTGAACAGGTTGTGCTGGACCGGGCCGTCGATGTCGAACACGACCCGCGTAAGGTTGCCGTTGGAGGCATGACGCACCGCGCCGACCACGGCAGGACCCGCCAACACCGTCTGCGGCGCCAGCCAGGCAGCCGCCGTCGCGCCCGACAAGCGCAGGGCGTGCAGCAGAAAACGGCGTCGATGTTCGCGTTGGATCGGATCGTCCACGGCACCCTCCCCGAAAACCGATCAGAGGCCTTTGCCTCTAGTGTGGCAGATTTGGCGAGAAATGCAAGAAAAAAGTCTTGTTTGTTAGCGAGATAGGGGTGTTATTTAGCGCGCGACCTTAAAACAGATTCCGACTAAGATCGGCCCCGCGTACGGTCAGCGGACGCAATTCGACCCCTCGGCCTTCGTCCTCGATCCGGATCACGACATGCAGGTCGGGCGGCGGCAGGAAACGCCCGCCCCGCTCCGGCCATTCCACCAGACACAGCGCCGCCGGATCGAAGTAGTCGCGCCCGCCGATCAGTTCCAGTTCTTCCGGATCGGCCAACCGATAGAGATCGAAGTGATACACCCGCCGGCCGTCGATCTCGTACGGCTCGACCAGAGTGTAGGTGGGGCTCTTGACCACGCCGCGATGACCGAGTGCCTGCAACAGCCCGCGCACCAGCGTGGTCTTGCCGGCGCCGAGCTCGCCGTCGAGGTGAATCACGGCACCGGATTCCGGCGTGGCACGCAGGCGCCCGGCCAGACGGGCGCCGAGCGCCAGCATGCCGGCCTCGTCGGCGATGTGCTGCATCGTGCCGGCATGTTCTGGGTTGGCGTTCATGGCGGTACTCACGGATTGGCGAGCCGGCGCAGCCAGCAGAACAGATCGCCCGCCAGCAAGCCGCGCTCGCCCTCTGCCGCCGCGCGGTCGCCGGCGGTCGCGTGCAGCGTGACGCCCACGCGCGCCGCGGTCTCGATCGACAGATGCTGGGCCAGCAGACCCGCGACGACGCCGGTCAGCACGTCGCCCATGCCGCCGCTCGCCATGCCCGGATTGCCGGCCGGACACAATGCGACGCCGCCCGGACCGGCCACCAACGTGCCGGTCCCCTTCAGCACGCAGACGCCGCCGAAGCGCTCGCGGATCGCCGTCGCCGCTGCGAAGCGGTCCTGCTGGATCGCCGTGGTCGTGGTGCCGAGCAGACGCGCCGCCTCGCCGGGATGGGGCGTCAGGACCCAGTCGTCGCGGCGGGCGGACTCGTCGGCCAGCGCGATCAGGGCATCGGCATCGACCACCAGCGGCAGGCCGGTCTCCAGCACCTGCGCCAGCAGATCCCGCCCCCAGTCGCCGCGACCGAGACCGGGACCGATGGCGACGACGCTCGCGCGTTGCAACAACGGTTCGAGATCGGACGGCCGCTCGATGCCGTGGCACATCAATTCCGGCCGCGCGGCCGTGATGGCGGCGGTGTACGCCGGACGAATCGCGAGACTCACCAGACCGGCGCCGACGCGCAACGCCGCCTCGCCGGCCATGCGCGCGGCACCGCCCATGCCGTGATCGCCGCCGATCACCAGCAGATGGCCGTGCAGTCCCTTGTGGGCGGCGCGCGAACGGCGACGCAGGTGATGGGCTATCTGGGAGATGTCCAGACGCTCGACCGGCACCAGCCCGGCATTGGCCTCGGCCGGGACATCGAGGTCATGAAAACGGATGTCGCCGCCATGATCCGGTCCGTCGGCCGTGAACAGGCCGCGCTTGAGGCCGATGAAGGTGGACGTGAGTTCGGCGCGCACGGCCTGACCCAGCACAGCACCGGTGTCGGCGTGCAGACCGGAGGGGACGTCCAGCGCCAGCACCGGGCGCCGGCTGGCGTTGACGTGCGCGATCGCCTCGGTGAAGACGCCTTCGAGCGGGCGTTCGAGTCCGGTGCCGAGCAAGGCATCGACGATCACGTCGGCATCCGCCAGCGCGCCGCTCCAGGGCTGCGGTCGACCGCCGGCGGCGAGGTAGTCGCTGCGCGCCGTGGCCGCGTCGCCACGCAGGCGTTCGGGATCCGCGAATTCGAGAACCGTCACCGCGAAGCCCGCGTTCACGGCCAGGCGGGCCAGCACGTAGCCGTCGCCGCCGTTGTTGCCCGGCCCGCACAGCACGGCCACGCTACCCGCGTCCGGCCAGCGGTCGCGCAGATCGTCGAAGGCCGCCGTGGCGGCACGCGTCATCAACTCGTAGCCGGCGATGCCGTAGTCCTGGATCGCACGCCGGTCGAGCTCGCGCAGGTCGGCGGCGGTGTAGAGCGTATTCGGCAGATGACTGTACATGGGCGGACTCCCGTGGACCGGCCTGAATTGTCCCGCCGGCGCGCTGGGTACGCAAATGGCGGTAAGCTTCGATGATCGAAAACAGCTTTGGCCACAGAGAACACAGAGGCCTCAGAGAAAAGTCCATGATTGCTCTCGCAGAGAACGCCGGGACGCTGAGAATAGCCACGATGGCGAACCGCATTGTTTTCCCCAGCATCCCAGCGTCCTGAGCGAGAAATCGTATTTTTTCTTCCTCCGTGCCCATCATCCATTTCCGTTACGGCCCGCGATGAACGCCACCACCGATCCGACCGACCTCGCACGCCGCATCAAGCACATCGGGCGTGAACTCGGCTTTCAGCAGATCGGTATCGCCGGCATCGACCTCGATCTCTATGAGCGGCGTCTGCATGCCTGGCTCGCGGCCGGCCGGCACGGCGACATGGACTACATGGCGTGTCACGGCAGCAAGCGCTCACGGCCCGGCGAACTCGTGACCGGCACACGCTCGGTCATTACCGCGCGCATGGACTATCTGCCGCCGGAGACGATCGATCCGTGGGCGGTGCTCGGCAATCCCACGCTCGGCTACGTGTCGCGCTACGCGCTCGGCCGCGATTATCACAAGCTCCTGCGCGCGCGCCTGCAACGCCTCGCCGATCATATCGCCGAAGAGATCGCGCCGTTCGATCATCGCGTGTTCGTCGACAGCGCGCCGGTGCTCGAAAAGCCGCTGGCCGAGCGGTCGGGCCTGGGCTGGATCGGCAAGCACACCAACCTGCTGTCGCGTGACGCCGGTTCCTGGTTCTTCCTGGGCGAGATCTACACCGACCTGCCGCTGCCGCCCGACGCGCCCGCCGAGGCGCATTGCGGCAGTTGCAGCGCCTGCATCGACGTCTGTCCGACGCGCGCCATCGTGGCGCCCTTCGAACTCGACGCGCGCCTGTGCATCTCCTATCTCACGATCGAACTGCACGGCCCGATCCCGCAAGACCTGCGCCCGCTCATCGGCAACCGCATCTACGGCTGCGACGACTGCCAGCTCGTCTGCCCCTGGAACCGCTTCGCGCGCCTGAGCGCGGAAGCGGACTTTCGCGCGCGCCACGGTCTCGACGCGCCGTCATTGATCGAAATCTTCGCCTGGGATGAAGAAACGTTCCTGCGCCGCACGGAAGGCTCCGCAATCCGCCGCATCGGCTGGCAACGCTGGCTGCGCAACGTCGCCTGCGCCCTCGGCAACGCGCCGACCACACCGCCGGTCGTGCAGGCGCTCGCCACGCGCGCCGAACACCCGAGCGAACTGCTGCGCGAACAGGTGCGCTGGTCGCTGGCGCGTCACGACGCCGGATGATCCGCCTTGATGGCATCGGTTGATCGGGGGAAACTCTCACCCAACCAACGACTCTTACATACACCATTCATCGACAAGGGAGATTTCCATGTCACCCACTCTGTGGATCCTGTTCGCCATCGTCGTGATCATCGTCGGCGTCGCCGGTTTCTTCATCGGCCGCCAGGTATCGCCCGACAAGGACCGCATGCAGGAACTCGAAAAGGAAATGGCCGACTATCGCAACGAGGTCGGCAAGTCCTTCGAGAAGACCGCCGCGCTGCTGACCACCATGGCGACCACCTACCGCGAGCTGTACACGCATCTCGCCGATAATTACGAAAAGCTCGCAGGCAGCCCTGCCGAAAAACTGCTGCCCGTGCAACCCGACATGCTGCCTCCGGCTGCGCCCGTCGACGCACCCGAAACGACGGAACCCGAGGGGGCGACCGAAACGACGACCGCCGTCGAAGAAGACTCCGGCATGAACGAGGAAGCCCACGAGGAAACCGTGCAGGTCGCGGCCGAGGCGCCGCCCGAGGTCGAGGAAGCCCCGCGACCGCCGCTCGATTACCCCGCAACGGAGGCCGGACCCGAGCCGACACCCGACTCGCCGGAAGAAAAGGGCAAGGCGTAGGTGAAACCGCCAGAACCGAAAGCATCGATTTTGGCCACAGGGGACGCAGAGGTCACAGAGAAAAGCCGATGATGGATCTCGCAGAGGACGCCGGGACGCGGGGGAATGCAAGGGCAGCAAACCACATTGCTTTTCCCAGCGTCCCGGCGATCTCAGCGAGAGATCATGTTTTTCCTATTTCTGTGACCTCTGCGCCCCCTGTGGCCCGAAATCCTTTTGGCGCACTTGGCGTCCCTGGCGGTTGAACGATCCTCATGCCCAGATGACCACCGACACCACTCGCGCCGATGACGAACGCATCGTCTTCCATGCCGAAGGCCTGACCAAGGTCTATCGCATGGGCGAGGTCGAGGTGCATGCGCTGCGCGGCGTCGACGTCGATCTGTACCGCGGCGAACTGGTGGTGCTGCTCGGCCCCTCGGGCAGCGGCAAGTCGACGCTGCTCAACATCCTCGGCGGTCTCGACAATCCGACCTCCGGCCGCGTCATCTGCGGCGGGCGCGACCTCGTCAAGGCGAGCGACCGCGAGCTGACCGAGTTCCGGCGTCATTTCGTCGGCTTCGTGTTCCAGTTCTACAACCTGATCCCGAGCCTCACCGCGCGCGAGAACGTCGCCATCGTCACCGAGATCGCGCGCGATCCGATGCCGCCCGAGGAAGCGCTCGCGCTGGTCGGCCTGGGCGAGCGTCTCGACCATTTCCCGGCCCAGCTCTCGGGCGGCGAACAGCAGCGCGTGGCGATCGCGCGCGCGGTGGCCAAGCGCCCGCAGGTGCTGCTGTGCGACGAGCCGACCGGCGCGCTCGACTCCAAGACCGGCATCGTCGTACTGGAAGTGCTGGAACGCATCAACCGCGAACTCGGCACCACCACCGCCGTCATCACCCACAACGCCGGCATCGCCGACATGGCCGACCGCGTGATCCATTTCAGCGACGGCCGCATCCACGACATCCGGACCAACGCGCACAAGAAGGCGCCGCGGGAACTGTCGTGGTGAGCGACGCCGCATGAACGCCATCCACCGCAAGCTGCTGCGCGAGCTCTGGCATCTGCGCGGCCAGGTACTCGCCATCGCGGTGGTGATCGCGGGCGGCGTCGCGACGCTCGTGATGTCGCTCACCAGCCTCGATTCGCTGGTCATCACGCGCGACGCCTACTACGCCGACTACCGCTTCGCCCACGTCTTCGCCACGCTCAAGCGCGCACCCGAATCCCTGCGCGAGACGATCGAGGCCATTCCCGGCGTGCAGCGGGTCGAGACGCGCGTGGTGGCCGGCGCCAATCTCGACATCCCGGATTTCGACGATCCCGCGAGCGCCGTGCTCGTGTCGCTGCCGGACGGCCGCAACGCCGAACTCAATCGGCTGTTCCTGCGCGAAGGCCGCCTGCCCGAGGCCGGTCGCGACCGCGAGGTGGTGATGCACGAGTCGCTCGCCAACGCGCACGGCCTGCGCCCGGGCGACAGCATCTCCGCGATCATCAACGGCCGCCGCCAGACGCTCGACATCGTCGGCATCGCGCTGTCGCCCGAGTACATCTATCAGCTCAAACCCGGCGATCTGTTCCCGGACTTCAAGCGCCACGGCGTGCTGTGGATGAACCGCGAGGCGCTCGCCGCCGCCTGGGACATGAGCGGCGCCTTCAACGACGTGGTGCTGACGCTCACGCGCGATGCGCGCACGCGCGACGTGCTGGACCGCCTCGATCATCTGCTCGCGCCCTACGGCGGCATGCAGGCGGTGGATCGCGAGGACCAGCTCTCGCACCGCTATCTCGCGCTCGAACTCGAACAGCTCGGCATGATGGCGACGGTGTTCCCGACCATTTTTCTCGGCGTCGCCGCCTTCCTGCTCAACGTCGTGCTGACGCGACTGATCGGCTCGCAACGCGACCAGATCGCCATCCTCAAGGCCTTCGGCTACGGCAACTTCACGGTCGGCCTGCACTACGCGCAGATGGTGCTCGCGATCATCGCGCTCGGACTCGCCATCGGCATCGTCGTCGGACTGTGGTTCGGCCAGGGCATGGCCGAGATGTATCGCATGTTCTTCCGCTTTCCCTATCTCGAATTCCACATCACGCCGCGCGTGGTGGTCATCGGCGCGCTGGTCACGGTGGCGGCCGGCCTCGTCGGCACGCTCGCCGCATTGCGCCGCGCCATGCGCCTGCCGCCGGCCGAGGCGATGCGCCCCGAGCCGCCGCCGGCGTTTCGCGCGACGCTGATCGAACGCTTCGGCCTGCAGCGCCTGTTCAACCAGCCGACGCGTATGATCCTGCGCAACATCGAACGCCGGCCGGCCAAGGCCCTGCTGACGGTGGTCGGCATCGGCATGGCCTGCGGCATCCTCACCGTCGGGCGTTTCCAGGAAGGCGCACTCGACTATCTCATCAAGGTGCAGTTCGGCCTTGCCCAGCGCGACGACCTGACCGTCACCTTCGTAGAACCGACCTCGCGCCGCGTGCTGCATGAACTCTCCGCCATCGACGGCGTCGTCTACGCCGAACCGTTTCGCAGCAGCGCCGTGATCCTGCATCACGGCCATCGCAGCTACCGCACCGCATTGCAGGGCCTGCAACGCAACGGGAGTCTGCGCCGCCTGCTCGACGACGAATTGAACCTGTTCGATCTGCCGCCGGAAGGCGTGGTGGTGAACGACTTCCTCGCCGCCGAACTGCATCTGAAACCGGGCGACTCAGTGCAGGTCGAGATGCTCGAAGGCCGGCGCGAAACGCGCGAACTGCCGGTGATCGGCATCATCCGCGAATTCACGGGCATCTCCGCCTACATGGACATCGAGGCGCTGAACCGCCTGCTGCGCGAAGGGCCGGCAGTCTCCGGCGCGGCGCTCGCGCTCGCACCACAGGCACGCGACGCCGTGGTGCAGCACCTCAAGGACATGCCGCGCGTCGCCGGCGTCACCGACCGCCAGACCGCGATCCGCAACTTCTACGAATCGATGGCCGACATCGTGCTCACCTTTGCGTTCTTCAGCACGCTGCTCGCCGGCAGCATCGCCTTCGGCGTCGTCTACAACAGCGCGCGCATCGCGCTCACCGAACGCTCGCGCGAACTCGCCAGCCTGCGCGTGCTCGGCTTCACGCGCGGCGAGATCGGCTACATCCTGATCGGCGAACTCGCCCTGCTCACGCTGGCCGCGATCCCGGCCGGATTCGTCATCGGTTACGCGCTCATCACCTACATCGCGCACAGCGTCGAATCCGATCTCTACCGCATCCCGGTAGTGGCCGAACCCTCGGTGTTCGCCTTTGCCGCCACCATCGTGTTCATCTCCGCCGCGGCATCGAGCCTGATCGTCGCGCGACGGCTGTATCATCTGGACCTGGTAGC
>JAQVJI010000234.1 GCA_028695255.1 Chromatiales bacterium
GCAGAGCCCGATCGCCCCAGCGCGCCACCGGCACCTGTTCCTCCACCGTAACGACCAGCGTGTCGGGCCAGTGCCGGCGCAGGCTGACGCTGCGTATCCACGGCGAGGCGCCCAATGCCGTCTCCACCGCCGCCAGATCGAGCGCGAAGAATCCGCCGTCGATCGCCGCCGTCGCCTGCCGCACCAGTGCGTCGCGCGACAGGCGTTCCAACTCGCCCTCCACCACCACCTGACGAAACGGCAGCGTCTGCGGCGCGAGCAGCCAGCGCGAACCCTCGTACGCAAGCACGCCGATCATCGCCATCACCACCAGCCACCCCGCGCGCGGCAACCAGCGCAACAGCCGTGCACCGTCGATGCGCGGGCGGCTGCGACCGCGGCCGCTTGCCTGAACCTTTGGCGTGCGTTTACGGTCCGGCACTTCATTGCACTTCCGCGGACGTCAGACTGTCCTCGAGGATCGCCAGCACCAGTTGTTCGAAACTCATGCCGGCCGCCCGCGCCGCCATCGGCACCAGGCTGTGATCGGTCATGCCGGGCACGGTGTTCACCTCCAGCAGATACGGCCGGCCCTGCCCGTCGAGCAGAAAGTCGACGCGACCCCAGCCGCGGCAGCCGAGCAGCGAGAACGCCTCCAGTGCCAGCGCCTGCATCGCCTGTTCGTCCTCGTCCGCCAGTCCGCAGGGACAGAGATAGCGCGTGTCGTCGCGGAAATACTTCGCGTCGTAGTCGTAGAACTCGGTCGCCGGCACGATGCGTATCACCGGCAACGCATGGCCGCGCAGGATCGACACCGTGTACTCGCCGCCGTCGAGGCAGTTCTCGGCCAGCACCAGCGGGTCGTATTGCACCGCCGTCTCCCAGGCCGCGCGCAGACCGCCGCGTTGCTTCACCTTGCTGATGCCGATGCTCGATCCCTCGTTCGCGGGTTTCACGAACAGCGGCAGGCCGAGCCGGCCCTCGATCGCATCGAAGTCGCTGTCGGCCGTCACGCGTTCCGTGAGCGGCACCGGCAGACCCGCGGCCTGCCAGATCAGGCGCGTGCGCCACTTGTCCATGCCGATGGCCGAGGCCATCACGCCGCTGCCGGTGTACGGCAGGCCGAGCAGTTCCAGCGCGCCCTGGATCACGCCGTCCTCGCCACCGCGACCGTGCAACACGACGAAGGCGCGGTCGTAGCCGCCGGTTTCGAGGACGTGGATCACGTCGCGCCCGACGTCGAGCGGATGCGCATCGACGCCGGCGCCTTGCAACGCCTGGCACACCGCCGTGCCGCTCTTGAGCGAGATCTCGCGCTCGGCCGACCAGCCGCCCATCAGCACGGCAACGCGACCGAAGCGGCTCATGCCGACGGCGCTCATGCCGGTTCTCCCACGATGCGTACCTCGGGCGTGAGGCGCACGCCGAAACTCTCCTGCACGCAGCGCTGCACGTGCAGGATCAGCGCCTCGATGTCGGCCGCCGTCGCAGCACCTGTGTTGAGAATGAAGTTCGCATGCCGCGTCGATACCTCGGCGCCGCCGATGCGATGACCCTTGAGACCGGCTGCCTCGATCAGGCGTCCGGCGTAGTCGTCCTGCGGATTGGCGAACACCGAACCGCAGCTCGCCGTGCCGGTGGGCTGGGTGTCGGCGCGCTGCGCCAGCAGATCGCGAATGCGGCCGCGCACCGCCTCGCCGTCGCCGGGCTCCAGCCGCAGGCGCGCCGCGATGAACCATTCGCCGGTCGGCCCTTCCACGCGACGGTAGCCGATACGGTAGTCGGCCGGCGTGCGCAGATGGGTCGCGCCGGTGCGATCGATGGTCTGCACCTCCACCACGCGGCTCCAGGTATCGCCGCCGAAGGCACCGGCGTTCATCGCCAGCGCGCCGCCCATGGTGCCGGGGATGCCGGCCAGGAACTCGGCGCCCGTGAGTCCGACCGATGCCGCGTGGCGCGCGACCTTGGGACAGGGCACGCCGGCACCGACGCGCAGCTCCTGCGCGCCGATGCGTTCGATGCCGTCCAGCACACCGTGCAACGCGATCACGGTGCCGCGCAGGCCACCGTCGCGCACCAGCAGGTTGCTGCCGAGTCCGAGCCACAACAGCGGTTCGTCGGGCGGTAGGGTGGCGAGAAACCGGCGCAGATCATCGAGGTCGGCCGGCCGATAGAAGCGGTCGGCCGGGCCGCCGACGCGCCAGGTCGTATGGCGAGACATGAACTCGCCCTCGATCAGTTCGCCGCGCAAGGCCATGGACTCACGTGCGGCCATCATGCGCCGCCCCCCGCCATCGACAATTGTTGCGGCAGCGCCGCCGCCAGCGTCCCGACATTGCCGGCACCCTGGGTCAACAGCACGTCGCCGCCGCACAGCACGCCGTCGAGCGTCTCGGCCAACCGCGCCGGATCGTCGACGAACACCGGATCGACGCGACCGCGGGCGCGGATCGCACGCGCCAGCGCACGGCCGTCGGCACCGGGAATCGGCTCCTCGTTGGCGGCGTAGACCTCGAGCAGCACCAGCGCGTCGGGCTGCGACAGGACCTCGGTGAAGTCCTCGAACAGATCGCGCGTGCGGGTGTAGCGATGCGGCTGGAACACCAGTACCAGGCGCCGTTCCGGCCAGGCATTGCGCGCCGCATCGAGCGTGGCGGCGATCTCGGTCGGGTGATGGCCGTAGTCGTCGACCATCAACACCGGACCACTCGCGGTCGCAATCTCGCCGTAGACATGGAAGCGCCGGCCGATGCCCTGGAAGCCCGCAAGTGCGCGCAGCATCGCGTCGTCGGGAACGCCGAGTTCCTGCGCCACCGCCATTGCGGCCAGTGCATTCAGCACGTTGTGGCGGCCGGCCAGATTGAGCGTGACCGGAAGCGCTGCATCGCGCCCCGGCAACCGCGCCTCGAAATGCGTGCGCGTGCCCTCGAAACGCAGATCGGTGGCGACGATGTCGGCCGGCCGGTCGATGGCGTAGGTGAGCATCGGACGGCCGATGTCGTCGATCAGTCCGCGCACCTCGGCGTCGTCGACGCACAGCACGGCCAGGCCGTAGAACGGCAGGTGATGCAGGAATTCGAGGAAGGTCGCGCGCAGACGTCCGAAGTCGCCGCCGTAGGTCGACAGATGATCGGCGTCGATGTTGGTGATGACCGCGATCATCGGTTGCAGATACAGGAACGAGGCATCGCTCTCGTCGGCCTCGGCCACCAGGTAATGGCCCTGACCCAGGCGCGCATGACTGGCGGTGCTGTTGAGCCGGCCGCCGATGACGAAGGTCGGATCGAGTCCGCCCTCGGCCAGCAGACAGGCGACGAGGCTCGTCGTGGTGGTCTTGCCGTGGGTGCCGGCCACCGCGATGCCGTAGCGGAAGCGCATCAGCTCGGCCAGCATCTCGGCCCGCGGCACCACCGGAATGCGCAGACGGCGCGCCTCGACCAGTTCGGGATTATCGGCGCGGATGGCGGAGGAGACGACCAGCGCGTCGCGTCCGTGCACCTGCGCCGCCTCGTGGCC
>JAQVJI010000052.1 GCA_028695255.1 Chromatiales bacterium
GCGGCCAGATCGTCGTAGCCGCCCACATGGTGTTCGCCGATGAAGATCTGCGGCACGGTGCGGCGGCCGCTGCGGGTTTCCATGATCTCGCGTTCCTGCGGTTCATGGTCGACCCGGATTTCGTTGAACGCGGCGCCCTTGCGTTCCAGCAACTGCTTGGCGCGCACGCAATACGGGCAGAAGCCCGAGGAGTAGACGATGATTTCGGGTTTTTCGCTCATTTCTTCTTCACCGGCAGCCCGGCCTGTTCCCAGGCGCTGATGCCGCCCTGGAGGTTGACGACCTTCTGGAACTGGTTGCGCGTCAGTACGTCGCAGGCGGTCTGCGAGCGCATGCCGGAACGGCAATAGGCGACGATGGTCTTGTCCTTGAACCTTTCCAGTTCGCTGAGGCGCTTGGACAGGAGATTCAGTGTGATATGCCGGGCGCCGCCGATGACGCCGCCCTTGATCTCGGAGTCGTCGCGCACGTCGAGCAGCACGGTGTCCTCGTGGTTCATGAGCTGCACCACCTCGGCCGGGCCGAGCGACCGGTACTTGCGCGTCGCGCGCTTGAACTCGGTCCAGGCGATCAGGGCCAGTACGCCCAGCAGGGCCCCGATCAGCAGCGGATGGTTGAAGGCGAATTCGATGTATTGATCCATGGGGAGCGGTCGGCGTCAGCAGGGTTTAAACCCGGAAAGTCCATCAGGAGGCGTGATGATCGCGCAGAGATTTGGATTCACAAAGCATTTTTCGAAGAAGCGCCATACCGAGCCGTATTGCCGACTGAGGAAAATGCTTTGTGGATTCAAGGATCAAGCGAGGGCACGTCTGCTGATGGGCTTTCCGGGTTGAAGGGGCCGGGCAGGATACTGCGTCAGGCAAACCTTGAACAAGTCGGCGTTCGCGCCCCACCGCGCCGAAAACACGGCTCGGGCATGGCCCGCTTCGGCGTATTCTCATGCCGAACGGCAGAAGACCTCCTGCATCATGCCGATCAGGCGCAGGGTGCGCGAATCGCTGACGCGGTAGTAAACCTTGTTGGCATCCTTGCGCGAGGCGAGGATACCCTTGTCGCGCAGGATCGCCAGATGCTGGGAGATGTTGCTCTGCGAGGTGCCGACGCGGTCGACGATTTCCTGCACGCTCACCTCGCCGTTGCCGAGGATGCACAGGATCTTGAGCCGCAGTGGGTGCGACATCGCCTTGAGCGAGCGCGAGGCCCGCTCGATATCCTCCTCCTGAGTCATGAGTTCTTCCGGCGGGGATTCGATCAGGCTGCTCTCGATCATGGGGCTTTTCATCGGTTGTGGGCAATATTAGACCGCACTAAAGTATTATCTGGACGGGAAAATTTCAATACCACACTTTGATCGATGCCACCGCCCACTCCCGATGCCACCACTTCCCTGCACCCGCCGTTCGTCCGTATTGGCCTCCGCATGCCTCGTGCTGGCCCTGCTCGCCGGGATCGGCAGTGCCGTGGCCGACGACCCGGACCGGACGACACAACGCCTGGGTGAGGTCAAACAGGAGATCGAACGCGTACAGGCCGCGCGTGAGGCCGCGCGCGGGCGACTCGGCCAGATGGAGGGCGAACTGCGCGAGACCGAGGCCGACATCGGCCGCCTGCGCCTGCGGCTGGAACGGCTGGACGACGACATCGCCGCCCAGCAGCGGCGCCTGCGCGAGCTGGAAACGGCGCGTGCCGGCCATCATGAGAGCCTGGCGGCCCAGCGCGAGGCCCTGGCGGCGCAGGCGCGCGCGGCCTACATCGCCGGCGACGGCGAGCGGCTGCGGCTGTTGCTCAACCAGGGCGATCCCGCCGCGGTATCGCGGTTGCTCGCCTATCACGATTATTTCCAGCGGGTGCGGCTGACGCGGATCGATCGCGTGTCGGCTTCGCTGGAGGCCCTGGCCGTGACCGAGGCCGGCATCCGCGACACGGCGCGCACGCTGGAGAACGATCGCGAGACCCGGCGCGAGGAGCTGTCGACCCTGGAGACCCGGCGCGAGGAGCGACGCCAGCTGGTGGCCGCCATCGAGACCGAATTGCGCGCGGCGGACCAGACCCTGTCGTCGTTGCAGGAGGACGAGAACCGGCTCCAGACCCTGCTCGAATCGCTGCGCCGGGCGCTGATCGAGACGCCCTCGTCACCCCCGCGACAGGCCGCAAAAAATGCCGGCAAGCCCTTCGCATCGCTCAAGGGGCGCCTGCCCTGGCCTGCCGAGGGACCGGTCGCACAGCGCTTCGGCAGCCCGCGCGAGGGCAGTATCGGCCTGGTCTGGCGCGGCGTGCTCATCGGCGCCGCCGAAGGGCGGGAGGTGCGCAACGTCCATGCTGGAAGGGTGGTATTCGCCGGCTGGATGCGGGGTTATGGACTGCTGACCATCGTCGACCACGGCAACGGCTACATGACGCTGTACGGCCACAACCAGAGCCTGCATCGCAACGTCGGCGACTGGGTCGACGGCGGCGCGGTGATCGCCCGCGTCGGCGACAGCGGCGGACGGGCGCAGGCCGGGCTCTATTTCGAGATCCGCCATCAGGGCAAGCCGTTGAACCCTGCGCAATGGTGCAGCTCCAAGAAGACGACCGCCCGCACCCGCTGAGGACCGGCCCCGCAGCAGTGCTATGATTAGTCCCATCCGCGCAGGCCACGGCCTGCGTTTCGCCACTCCCGGAGTCCGAACATGAATCTGAAACTGCGCATGGCCCTCGGCCTGCTGCTCGGCGTGATCCTGGGCTTGACGCTCTCGACCTCCTTCAACGCCTTCGCCGAACGCGAGGCGGGCAACGACGTCGAGGCCCTGCCGCTGGAAGAGCTGCGGGCCTTTTCCGACGTCTACATGCGGATCAAGAAGGACTACGTGGAGCCGGTCGACGACACGACGCTGATCGAAAACGCGATCCGCGGCATGTTGTCCGGACTCGACCCGCATTCCACCTATCTCAACCAGCGCGAATTCCAGGATCTGCAGATCGGCACCAGCGGCGAGTTCGGCGGCCTCGGCATCGAGGTCGGCATGGAAGACGGCTTCGTCAAGGTCATCGCGCCGATCGACGACACGCCCGCCGTGCGCGCCGGGGTGCAGGCCGGCGACCTGATCATCCGCCTCGACGAGACGCCGGTGAAGGGCCTGTCGCTGAATGACGCGGTCAACATCATGCGCGGGCCGAAGGGCACGAGCATCACGCTGACCATCGTGCGCGAGGGCATGGACAAGCCGCTGCGCATCACCATCGTGCGCGACGTGATCCGCGTGAAGAGCGTGCGCAGCGAAGTGCTGGAACCCGGCTTCGCCTACGTCCGCATCACCAATTTCCAGTCCAAGACCGCGCAGGGCCTGGTGGAGGAGCTCGGCAAGTTGCAGTCGGAAGCAGGCCTCAAGGGCCTGGTGCTCGACCTGCGCAACAATCCCGGCGGCGTGCTGAACGGCGCCGTCGGCGTCTCCGACGCCTTCCTCGACGGCGGCCTGATCGTCTACACCGAGGGCCGCGTGGCCGATGCCGCGATGCGCTACAACGCCTCGCGCGGCGACCTGCTCAAGGGCGCGCCGATGGTGGTGCTGGTGAACGAGGGTTCGGCCTCCGCCTCCGAGATCGTCGCCGGCGCATTGCAGGATCATCGCCGCGCCGTGATCATGGGTTCACGCACCTTCGGCAAGGGTTCGGTGCAGACCATCCTGCCGCTGTCGGCCGAGACCGCGCTCAAGCTCACCACCGCGCGCTACTACACGCCGAACGGCCGCTCGATCCAGGCCGAGGGCATCGAGCCCGACATCCGGCTGGAGCGCATGACGGTGGCCGAGGGCGAGACCGATCCCGCATTGCGTCCGGTCAAGGAGGCCGATCTCAGCGGCCATCTGCAGAACGGCAAGGCGCCGCCCGAAGGCGAGGCGCCGGCCGAAGGTGAGGCACCAGCCGAAGGCACAGAGAAGGCGAAACCGAAAGACGACCGCCCCTCGCTCGCCAAGCGCGACTACCAGATCTACGAGGCGCTGAACCTGCTCAAGGGTCTGCACCTGTTGCAGGCCAAGCGCTGACCACGGCGCCATGACGCGGCGGCGCTTCCTCGGCAGCTGTCTGTCCCTGCTGGCGGGTGCGGCACTCGCGCCCGCCGCGGGTGCCCGGGGCGCCGGGAAGGCCTCGCTGCCGACCATCTCCATCATCATCGACGACATCGGCTACGAACTCGCCGGCGGTCTGCGCGCCGTGGCCCTGCCGGGTCCGGTCACCTGCTCCGTACTGCCCGACACCCCGCATGCCGATCGCCTGGCCCGCGCCGCTCACCGCGCCGGCAAGGAAGTGATGGTGCACCTGCCCATGCAGGCCACCGAAGCACTGCCGCTCGGTCCGGGCGGACTGACGCTGGACATGACGGAACAGGCCTTCCGCGCCAGCGTCGCGCGGAGCATCGCCGCCGTACCGCATGCCCGCGGCGTCAACAACCACATGGGCAGCCTGCTCACGCGCCACCCCGGCCACATGGCCTGGCTGATGGAAGAACTGCGCCATCACCGTGACCTGTATTTCGTCGACAGCCGCACCACCGATCGTTCCGTCGCGCGCCAGGTGGCACGCGAACACGCGATTCCCGGCACCCAGCGCGACATCTTCCTTGACACCATTCCGGGCGATCGCGCCTACGTGCGGCAACAATTCATACAACTGGTGAACGTCGCCCGCCACAAGGGCCACGCGGTCGCCATCGGGCACCCCTACCCGGCGACGCTCGACGTGCTCGAAGACCATCTCGCACATCTCGACATGCTGGGCGTGCAGTTGGTCCCGGTCAGTCAACGCATCCGAGAAGAGGAGGCTCCAAGACTATGGCAAGCATCCTGGTCCCCATCGCCGACGGCAGCGAGGAACTCGAAGCCGTCACCCTGATCGACCTGTTCCGCCGCGCCGGCTTCGACGTCGTGGTGGCGGGACTCGAACCGGGTCCGGTGCGCTGCGCCCGCGGCACCGTGCTGGTGCCGGACACGACGCTCGAACAGGCCGCCGCTGCTCACTACGATCTGATCGTCGTCCCCGGCGGCCAGCCCGGCACCGACAACCTCGACGGCAGCCCCGCACTCAAGGATCTGCTGCAACGACAGCATGCGGCCGGCCGCCTCGTGGCGGCCATCTGCGCCGCGCCCAAGATCCTCGCCAACGCCGGCCTGCTCAAAGGCAGGCGCGCCACCGCGTACCCCGGCACCCTCGAATCCCTGCAACTCGCCGACACGCAACTGAGCGCCGCGGCGGTCGAAATCGACGGCAAGGTCGTCACCTCGCGCGGACCGGGCACGGCGATGGATTTCGCGCTGACGCTGATCGAGCTGATCGCCGGCCGCGACAAGCGCCAGCAGGTGGAGGCGCCGTTGCAGCGACCTTGAGGGGCGTGAGGCGCGGCCAGGGTGCATGGCATGCCTGACGTAACGCAAGCGCATCAGGCAACTGAAACGCCCTTTTGAAGACGCCCTCTCCCGAGGAAGAGGGCCGGGGTGAGGGCAATGAACCCGGCACCGAGCTCAGTCGTTCAGCCACACCTCGCGTGACAGCTCACAGCCTCACTCCACCGTCACCGACTTGGCGAGATTGCGCGGCTGATCGACGTCCGTGCCCTTGAGCACGGCGGTGTGGTAGGCCAGCAGTTGCAGCGGCACGACGTGCACGATCGGCGACAGCAGGTCGTCGACCTTCGGTACCTCGAAGCGATGAATGCCTTCACCGACTTCCAGATGTTCGGCGGCGTCGGTGAACACGTACAGCTCGCCGCCGCGCGCGCGCACTTCCTGAAGGTTCGACTTGAGCTTTTCCAGCAGCGCGTTGCCGGGCGCCACCACCACCACCGGCATGTCGGCATCCACCAGCGCCAGCGGACCGTGCTTGAGTTCGCCGGCCGGATAGGCCTCGGCGTGGATGTAGGAAATCTCCTTGAGCTTCAACGCGCCTTCCATCGCGATCGGATAGTGCAGGCCGCGCCCGAGATACAGCGTGTGATGCTTGTCGGCGAAACTGGCCGCGAGCCTTTCGATCTCGCCATCGAGCGCCAGCGCCTGTTCAACCGCCGTCGGCAGATGGCGCAGTTCGCGCACGAGCTGCGCGCAGCGTGCGGGATCGAGTCCGTTGCGCCGCGCCAGCACCAGCGCCAGCAGGAACAGCGTGACGAGCTGGGTCGTGAAAGCCTTGGTCGAGGCGACGCCGATCTCGGGTCCGGCATGGGTCATCAGCACCAGATCGGATTCGCGCACCAGCGAACTCTCCGGCACGTTGCACACGCACAGCGCACCGACGTGACGCGCTTCCAGCTTGACCTGACGCAATGCCGCCAGCGTGTCGGCCGTCTCGCCCGATTGCGACACCGTCACCAGCAGCGAGCCCGGCAGCACGACCGGCTCGCGATAGCGGAACTCGCTCGCCACCTCGACCCGGCACGGCAGGCCGGCCAGCGTCTCGATCCAGTGTCGCGCCACGAGACCGGCGTGATACGAGGTGCCGCAGGCGACGATCTGCACCGCCTGCGTGCGCGCGAGAATGTCGGCGGCGGCAGGGCCGAGCAGGGCCTCGTACACGTCGTCGTCGCCCAGCCGACCTTCCAGCGTATCGGCCAGCGCGCGCGGCTGTTCGTGGATCTCCTTCAGCATGAAGTGCCGGTACTGGCCGCGCTCGGCCGCAGCCGAGGAAAGCTGGCTGATGCGTTCCTCGCGCTTGAGGGGCTTGAGCGCACCGTCGAAGATCGCGACTTCGCTGCGAGAGATCGTCGCGAGATCGCCGTTCTCCAGTTGGACGAAGCGCTGCGTCACCGGCAGCAGGGCCTGCACGTCCGAGGCGATGAAGTTCTCGCCGATGCCGAGCCCGATCACCAGCGGACTGCCGTGTCGCGCAGCGATGATGCGATCGGGATGTTCGCAATCCATCACGGCGAGCGCGTAGGCGCCGCGCAGTTCGGCGACGGCTGCGGCCACGGCGGCGAGCAGATCACGGCCATCCATGAGGTAATCCATGACGAGATGCGCCACCACCTCGGTGTCGGTCTCGGAGTCGAAGCGGTAGCCCTTGGCGAGCAGGCGTTCGCGCAGCGGATGGTGGTTCTCGATGATCCCGTTGTGCACCACCACCAGACGCTCGCGGCTGACGTGCGGATGGGCGTTGTTCTCGGTCGGCGCACCGTGGGTCGCCCAGCGCGTGTGGGCGATGCCGATGCCGCCCTCGATCGGTGCCGCCGCGAGCTGGCGCGCCAGCTCGGCCACCTTGCCGACCGCGCGCACGCGCCGAAGCTCGCCGCCTGGCGTCACGACGGCGACGCCGGCCGAATCGTAGCCGCGGTATTCGAGGCGGCGCAGGCCTTCGATCAGGATGGGTTCGACGTTGCGTTCGGCGATCGCACCGATGATTCCGCACATGGTATTTACCGTGAGGCGACAGGGGGGAGGGGGGAGATGGCGTAGCGGTTCATGGCTTCGGCTGCTTCACCGGGCGTTTCCAGCCGGGGATGGTCTGCTGTTTGGCGCGCGTGACGGTGAGTTCGCCCGGCGGCGCGTCGCGCGTGACCACCGACCCGGCGCCGATGGTGGCGCCGGCACCGACCGTCACCGGCGCCACCAGGCTCGTGTCGGAGCCGATGAAGGCGTCGTCGCCGATCGTGGTCAGATGCTTGTTGGCACCGTCGTAGTTGCAGGTGATGGTGCCGGCGCCGATGTTGACGCGCGCACCGACCTCGGCGTCGCCGACGTAGGACAGGTGATTGATCTTGCTGGCCGCCGCGACGCGCGCCTTCTTGAGTTCGACGAAGTTGCCGACGTGGACCTCGTCGGCGAGTGCGGTGTCCGGACGGATGCGCGCAAACGGGCCGATCAGGCAGCGTTCGCCGATCTCCGCCTGTTCGACGATGGAATGCGGACGGATGTCGCTGCCGGCGCCGATGGTGCAGTCGCGCAGGATCGTGTGCGCGCCGATGCGCACGCCGTCGCCGAGCGTCACCTCGCCCTCGATGATGACGTCGATGTCGATCACGACGTCGCGGCCGGCATGCAACGTGCCGCGCAGGTCGAAACGCGCCGGGTCGAGCAGCGTCACGCCATCGCGCATCAGTGCCTCGGCCTGCCGCCGCTGCCAGGCACGCTCGACCTCGGCCAGTTGCCGCTTGTCGTTCACGCCCATCACCTCGCGCGCATCGCGCGCGACCACGGCCTGCACCCGCCGATCGTCGGCAACCGCGAGTTCGATGGCGTCGGTGAGATAGAACTCGCCCTGCGCGTTGTCGTTGCCGATCTGCCCGATCCAGCGCGAGAGATCGGCCGCACGCGCGGCGAGGATACCGGTATTGACCTCGCGAATCTCGCGCTCGACGGGCGAGGCGTCCTTTTCCTCGACGATGCGCAACACCTGCCCGCGATCGTCGCGCACGATGCGACCATACCCCTTGGGGTCGTCGAGATGAACCGTCAGGAGCGCAAGATCGGCCTCGTCCATGGCGGTCACAAGACGCTCCAGCGTCGAAGGCAGGATCAACGGCACGTCGCCGTAGAGTACCAGCAGCAGGTCGTCGGGCCGCGCGAGCGGCAGTGCCTGCGCGACGGCATGCGCCGTGCCGAGCTGTCTTTCCTGCGCCACCCATTCGAGCGGTGAATCGTGAAACCGTGCCCGCACCTGGTCGCCGCCATGGCCATGGACGATGCCGATGCGTTGCGGGTTCAGACTGCGCGCGGCGTCGACGACGCGCGCGAGCATGGGTCGGCCACCGACGGGATGCAGGACCTTGGGCAGGTCCGAGCGCATGCGTGTGCCCTGCCCGGCCGCCAGGATGACGACCGTCAGATGCATGCGAAGCGGGGTGTTGCGGGGGAAATCATCCGCGCGATTCTATCCCGTGAGAAAGAGGGGCGCCATCTGCGCCGGGGGCGGAAATGCGGAGGGGCCGTTGCCGGCCCCTCCGATGCTTCCCGATGCCGCCGGCTGCGCTCAGCCCTTGTGCTGCTTGCGCAGCTTCTCGATCATGCGCAGGCGCGCCGCAGCCTCGACCAGTTCGGCCTGGGCCTTGGCGTAGTCGAAATCGGCCTTGCGATCGACCAGCGCCTCTTCGGCGCGCTGCTTCGCCTCCAACGCCTCGGCCTCGTCGAGGTCCTTGGCGCGGATGGCCGTGTCGGCGAGCACCGTCACCACATGCGGCTGCACTTCCAGCAGGCCGCCGGAGATGAAGATGCTGTGTTCCTCGCTGGCCTCGCTGGGCTTCACGCGCACCTCGCCCGGCTTGAGCTTGGCGATGAACTGCGAATGACGCGGCAGGATGCCCACCTCGCCGTGCTCGGCGGGGGCAATCACCATATGAGCGGTGCCGGAGTAGATCTGCTCCTCGGCGCTCACGATGTCGACGTGAAAGGTCATGGCCATGGGTTACCCCGCTATTGCTTACTTGAGCTTCTGGGCCTTTTCGACCGCTTCGTCGATGGTGCCGACCATGTAGAAGGCCTGCTCGGGCAGGTGATCGTACTCGCCGTTGGCGATCGCGCTGAAGCCGCGGATCGTCTCCTTGAGCGGCACGTACTTGCCCGGCGAACCCGTGAACACTTCCGCCACGTGGAACGGCTGCGACAGGAAGCGCTGGATCTTGCGCGCGCGGGCCACCAGCAGCTTGTCGTCTTCCGACAGCTCGTCCATGCCGAGGATCGCGATGATGTCCTTCAGTTCCTTGTAGCGCTGGAGCGTGTTCTGCACCGCGCGCGCGGTCTCGTAGTGCTCCTGGCCGATGACCAGCGGGTCGAGCTGACGGCTGGTGGAGTCGAGCGGGTCGACCGCCGGGTAGATGCCGAGCTCGGCGATCTGGCGCGACAGCACGACGGTGGCGTCCAGATGCGCGAAGGTGGTGGCCGGCGACGGGTCGGTCAGGTCGTCCGCGGGCACGTACACGGCCTGCACGGAGGTGATCGAGCCCTTCTTGGTCGAGGTGATGCGCTCTTGCAGGGCGCCCATTTCCTCGGCCAGCGTGGGCTGGTAACCCACCGCGGACGGCATGCGGCCGAGCAGTGCGGACACCTCGGTACCGGCCAGCGTGTAGCGGTAGATGTTGTCGATGAACATCAGCACGTCGCGGCCTTCCTCGCGGAAGAACTCGGCCATGGTGAGGCCGGTCAGCGCCACACGCAGACGGTTGCCCGGCGGCTCGTTCATCTGACCGTAGACCATCGCCACCTTGTCGAGGACGTTGGAGTCCTTCATCTCGTGGTAGAAGTCGTTGCCCTCGCGGGTACGCTCGCCGACGCCGGCGAACACCGACAGACCGGAGTGCGCCTTGGCGATGTTGTTGATGAGCTCCATCATGTTGACGGTCTTGCCGACGCCGGCGCCGCCGAACAGGCCAACCTTGCCGCCCTTCGCGAACGGGCACAGCAGGTCGATGACCTTGATGCCGGTTTCGAGCAGCTCGGTGGAACCGGACTGCTCCTCGTAGGAAGGTGCCGGACGATGGATCGCCCACTTCTCGTCGGTCTGCACGTTGCCGGCTTCGTCCACCGGCTTGCCGAGCACGTCCATGATGCGGCCGAGCGTACCGCGGCCGACCGGGACCGAAATCGGCGCGCCCGTGTTGTCGACCTTGATGCCTCGCTTCAGGCCGTCGGTCGTGCCCATGGCGATGGTACGCACGATGCCGTCGCCGAGCTGCTGCTGCACTTCGAGCGTCAGGCCGTTCTCGACCAGCAGCGCATCGTAGATCTTGGGCACGTTGCCGCGCGGGAACTCGACGTCGACCACCGCGCCGATGATTTCAACGATGTTTCCGGCACTCATGATTGATTCCTCAATGTAAGACTGAATTCGTGATTCCGGTCGGGTTGGCGCGGGCTACACCGCCGCGGCGCCGCCGACGATCTCGGAAATCTCCTGGGTGATGGCCGCCTGGCGCGCCTTGTTGTAGACGAGTTGCAGCTCGTTGATGAGCTCGCCCGCATTGTCGGTGGCGGACTTCATCGCCACCATGCGCGCCGCCATTTCACAGGCCACGTTCTCGACCACGCCCTGGTAGACCACCGACTCCACGTAGCGCATCAGCAGCGTGTCGAGCACCTGCTTGGTATCCGGCTCGTAGATGTAGTCCCAGTGATGCTTCAGCTCGTCCTCGCCCGAGGGCAGGATCGGCAGCAAGGTGGTGGTGCGCGCGCGCTGCGCCATGGTGTTGACGAACTCGTTCTCGATCAGCAGCAGGCGGTCGATGCGGCCTTCGTCGTAGGCATCCAGCATCACCTTGATGGTGCCGATCAGATCGGCCACGCGCGGACTGTCGCCGAGATGGCTGGCCTTGGAGACCACGCTGCCGCCCATGCGGCGGAAGAAGCCCTGCGCCTTGGCGCCGATCAGACACAGGTCGATCTCGGCACCCTGATCGCGCCATTCCTTCATCGTCGCCACCGCGCGCTTGAACAGGTTGATGTTCAGGCCGCCGCACAGGCCGCGGTCGGTCGAAATGACGATGATGCCGACGCGCTTGACCGGGCGCTCGACCAGATACGGATGGCGATACTCGGCGTGCGCCATCGCCAGGTGGCCGATCACGCCGCGCATGCGCTCGGCATACGGGCGCGAGGCCAGCATGCGGTCCTGCGCCTTGCGCATCTTGCTGGCCGCGACCATCTCCATGGCCTTGGTGATCTTCTGCGTACTCTTGATGCTCTTGATCTGAGTACGGATCTCTTTGGCGCCTGCCATGACCGTCGTCCCCCGCCGGAATTACCAGCTGTTGTTGGCCTTGAAGTCCTTCAGGGCCTGCTTCATGGCGGCGTCGATCTCGTCGCTGAAATCGCCCTTTTCGTTGATCTGCGCCAGCAGGTCGGCCTTCTGCGACCGCAGCCAGTCGTGCAGCGCGCGCTCGAAATCGACGATCTTCGCCACGTCCACGTCGTCGAGGAAGCCTTCGTTCGCCGCCATCAGCGAGAACGACATCTCGGCCACCGACAGCGGCGAGTACTGGTTCTGCTTCATGAGCTCGGTGACGCGCTTGCCACGTTCGAGCTGCTTGCGGGTGGCCTCGTCGAGGTCGGAGGCGAACTGCGAGAACGCCGCCAGCTCGCGGTACTGGGCGAGCGAGATACGCGTGCCGCCGGACAACTTCTTCATCACCTTGGTCTGCGCCGCACCGCCGACGCGCGACACCGACAGACCGGCGTTGATGGCGGGACGGATACCGGCGTTGAACAGGTCGGTTTCGAGGAAGATCTGACCGTCGGTAATCGAGATCACGTTGGTCGGCACGAAGGCAGACACGTCACCGGCCTGGGTCTCGATGATCGGCAGCGCGGTGAGCGAACCGGTCTGGCCCTTGACGGCGCCGTTGGTCAGGCGCTCGACGTATTCCTCGTTGACGCGCGAGGCGCGCTCCAGCAGACGCGAGTGCAGGTAGAACACGTCGCCCGGATACGCCTCGCGGCCCGGCGGACGGCGCAGCAGCAGCGACACCTGGCGATAGGCCCAGGCCTGCTTGGTGAGATCGTCATAGACGATCAGGGCGTCCTCGCCCTTGTCGCGGAAGTACTCGCCCATCGCGCAACCGGAGTAGGGCGCGATGTACTGCATGGCGGCGGACTGGGAGGCGGCGGCGGCAACCACGATGGTGTGGGCCATCGCGCCGTGCTCTTCCAGCTTGCGCACCACGTTGGCGATCGAGGAGGCCTTCTGGCCCACCGCGACGTAGATGCACTTGATGCCCTTGCCCTTCTGATTGATGATCGCGTCGACCGCGACCGCGGTCTTGCCGGTCTGGCGGTCGCCGATGATCAGTTCGCGCTGACCGCGGCCGATCGGCACCATGGCGTCGATGGACTTGAGACCGGTCTGCACCGGCTGCGACACCGACTTGCGGTCGATCACGCCGGGGGCGATCTTTTCGATCGGGGAGTAGGCCGCAGCCTCGATCGGACCCTTGCCGTCGATCGGCGCGCCGAGCGAATCCACCACGCGGCCGAGCAGCGCCTCGCCGACCGGCACCGACAGGATCTTGCCCGTGCAGCGCACGGTGTCGCCTTCGGTGATGTGCTTGTAATCGCCGAGCACCACCGAGCCGACGGAATCGCGTTCGAGGTTGAGCGCGAGGCCGTAGGTGTTGCCGGGGAACTCGATCATCTCGCCCGACATCACGTCGCCCAGGCCGTGCAGGCGGGCGATGCCGTCGGTCAGGCTCACCACCGTACCTTCGGTGCGCGCCTCGGCGACGGACTCGAACTTCTCGATGCGCTGCTTGATCAGTTCACTGATTTCACTTGGATTGAGCTGCATTTTTGGAATCCTCTCAGCGGTTCAGGTTGCCGGCCAGCTTTTCCAGCCGCCCGCGCACCGAACCATCAATGACCAGGTCGCCTGCGCGGATCACCGCGCCGCCGATCAGGCCCTCATCGGTCTCACACACCAGTTCCACCTCGCGGCCGAAACGCGCCTTGAGTCTGGCAACGATGGCATCGAGCTGCGCCTGGGCCAGCGGCTGGGCCGAGACGACGCTCGCCTCCACCTTGCCCTGCTCCCGCGCACGCATCTCCTCGAACAGCAGGGCGATGTGCGGCAGCAACGAGAGGCGATCGTTCTCGGCCAGCAGGCGGATGAAATTGCCGCCCTGCCGGTCGACGTTGCCGGCACAGACTTCGGCGAACATCTCCGCCGTGCGCTCCTGCGTCAGTCGCGGATTGTCGAGCAGCGCGCACATCGCGGGATCGCTCGCGACCACCGCCATGAAGGCGAGCTGCGCCGACCAGGCGTCGAGATTGCCGCCGTCGCGGGCCACTTCGAACGCGGCTCTGGCGTAGGGTCTTGCGGCCGTGATGAGCTCTGACATGGTGATTACCTATGGGCCTGTTTGTGGGTCCGCAGGACTCAGATCTGCGCCACCAGGTCGTCGACGACCTGGGCGTGGACCTTGGCGTCGATCTCCTTCTTCAGGATCTTCTCCGCGCCGGCCACGGCGATGACGGCCACCTGCTTGCGCAACTGCTCGCGTGCACGATTCACTTCCTGCTCGATCTCCGCCTGCGCGGCGACCTTCAGGCGCTCACCTTCGTCGCGCGCGGTGTCCTTGGCGGACTCCACGATCTCGTTGGCACGCTTCTGCGCCAGGCTGATGATGTCACCCGCCTGTTGCTTGGCTTCCGTCAGAACCTGCTTGGCCCTGTCCTCGGCAAGCTGTTGTTCATGCTTGCCTCGTTCGGCGGCGGCGAGTCCGTCGGCGATCTTCTTCTGACGCTCCTGCATGGCCTTGATGATGGGCGGCCATACGTACTTCATGGTCAGGTAGACGAAGACGCCGAACGCAATCATCTGGCCGAACAGCGTGATGTTGATGTTCACTTCGCTAACCCCCGATCTATGTTTTCGTGGCCGGCAGGCCGGTTCCCACGAGCCTCACGGGTCTCAGCCGGCCACCGCGGCCGCGAACGGGTTGGCGGTGGTGAACCACAGCGCCAGACCCACGCCGATCATGGTCACGGCGTCGAGCAGACCGGCAACGATGAACATCTTGACCTGCAGCATCGGCACCATCTCCGGCTGGCGCGCGGCGCCTTCCAGGAAGCGGCCACCGAGAAGGCCGAAGCCGATGGCGGTACCGAGAGCGCCCATGCCGAGGATCAGGCCCACAGCGATAGCGGTCATGCCGTAGAGAGTTTCCATTGTTGCCTCCAGATGAATGTAAAGTCAGGTTACAAGGGTGAAAAAAACGAAATCAGTGACTGTCCTCGTGCGCCATGCTCAGGTACACGATGGTCAGGACCATGAAAATGAACGCCTGCAGGGTGATGACCAGCAGGTGGAAAATCGCCCAGCCCAGATGCAGCACGCCGCCGAACAGGCCGAGGAACCAGCCGCCGGAGTACATCACCGCGATCAGGATGAAGATCATTTCGCCGGCGTACAGGTTGCCGAACAGACGCAGCGACAGCGACAGCGGCTTGGCGATCAGCTCGACGATGTTGAGCAGCAGATTGGCCGGGAAGAACCAGGGACCGAACGGATGCGTGAGGAATTCCTTCGCATACCCCACCGGGCCCTTGATCTTGAAGCTGTAGAAGATGAGCAGGATCAGTACGCTGAAGGCGAGCGCGAAGGTGGCGTTGAGATCGGTCGACGGCACGACGCGCAGATAGTGCACGCCGAACAGATTGAAGATGAACGGCAGCAGATCGACCGG
>JAQVJI010000053.1 GCA_028695255.1 Chromatiales bacterium
AGCGGCAGCAACAGGATGCGATTGGGAGCGGACGGCGTTGTCGGCAGCGTCGGCGGATCGATCACGCGGAAATCGGCGATCCCGCCCTGCGTGTTCATTTCGACCGAAATCGCCGCCGACTCACGCCGCGACACGAGACTGTCGTAGTTCGCCTTATGCACGTTGTAGTCACGGTTGAGCTGCGCCATCTCCGCCTCGATCTCCGGCACCCGTTTGGCGAGCTCCCGCAGGTGATCCAGACGCCCTTGGTACTCCGCCACGCGCGCGCGCATCGATGCCACCCGCGACTCCGACTCCGCCAGCGCAAGCTTCATCTGCTGGAAAACCGGATTCGAGTTCAACGCCCCGAACTGTGAGCCGCCACCCGCGGCGCGCATCGTCTCGATCTGCTGCCGCTTCTGCGCCTCGAGGTCTTCGATCACGCGGCGGGCACCGATCACATCAGGATGCTGCTCGGTGTAGCGTTGGAGCAACCCGTCGAGACTGCGCTTGAGCGCTTCGATTCGGCCGTCAATCTCGGGGATGGACACGGCCGAACTCGGCGGCGTCTGCGGCAGCAGTACCGGTTCCTCACCGACGAGCTGGCGCTGCATTGCATCGCGCGCATTCTCGGCTTCGCGCAGTTCGAGTTGCGCCTGCTGGAGTTGCGCATTGACCTGTGCGATCTGAGTGATGTAGTCGCGTCCGCCGTCGCCGAGCAGCCCCATGTTGCGCAGCCGGAATTCCTTGACCCGGTTTTCGGCTTCGACCAGCTTCTGTTCGTAGTTGCGGATCTGCTCTTCGATGAAGCGGCGGGCGGCATCCGAATCCTGTCGCTTGCTGCCCAGACCGGACTCGACGAACAGCGACACCAGCGATTGCACGACGCGCTGCGCGCGCTCGGGCCTCGTATCAGAATACGCGAGCGTGAACAGGTTGGTGCGTGCCGCGGACCGGATCTGCAGGTCCCGGGAAAGTGCCCGGATGAGCGCCTCGCGCTGTTCCGGCGTCCGAACGTCAAGGTCCAGGTCCGCCATGGTGATCAGCTTTTCGACATTCGGTCGGCTGATCAGCGTGCGGCTCAACATGGCGATCTGCTGGTCGATGTTGGGCTGGACGGCCAGCCCGGACATCAGCGGGCGAAGGACCGACTGTGTGTCGACATGGATGCGGGCGGTGGATTCGTAGCGGTCCGGCATCATGTAGATGGCCACGCCCGCGGCAAGTCCGATCACCCAGGCGAACGCAAGCCCCCACCACCGGAAGCGCCACATGCCGCGCAGGTAACCGACGATCTGTGTTACGAGTTCTTCCATCGAGCTTCTTCAATCGACGCGGAACCCGTTGTCGTGCAGGAATGCAGGACGAACAGGCTCCGGAGGTTGGCGGACTGGCGAATCAGAACCAGCTTTGCGGGATGATCAGGACGTCGCCCGGACGCATCTCGACGTTGGCCGAAACGTCGCCACGCTTGACGAGATCCTTGATACGGACGCTGTACTGCTTGTTGCCCTCTGCGGTCCGCAGGATGGTGGCGTTGTTGCCGTCGGCGAACTCGGTCATGCCGCCCACGGCGATCATGACGTCAAGCAGGGTCATCTTCTGGTTGTAGGGCAGGATGCGCGGCTGGGCGGCCTCGCCGACCACGCGGATCTGCTCGCTGTACGGACCGACAAAACCGGTGACGATGACCGTGACGACCGGGTCGCGGATGAACTTCGCCAGTTCCTTCTCGATGTCGCGCGCCAGCGTGGTCGCATCCTTGCCCATGGCCGGCAGATCCTCCACCAGCGGCGTGGTGATCTTGCCGTCCGGGCGCACGGGCACGGACATCGAAAGTTCGGGGTTGCGCCAGACGACGATATTGACGTTGTCGCCAGGACCGATCACGTAGTTGTATTCCGAGTCGGCTGCCGACGCCGGAGCGGGCGGAAAGGACGTCGCGCATGCCGACAGCAGCAGCCCGGCCAGCGCCACCGCAACAACCTGCCAGACACGGCCACACACGGACGAAACACACATCTTCATGATCGGGGCTCCCTGTTTTGAATGCGCCATATGATACGTCGACATGCTGTGATTACATGCTACGAAGTCGCCAAATGCAGCCCGCAGGAACAATTGCACACCGACGTGACAACGGTTCGAGCGAAATACCCGGGAACGGGCGCAAGTGACGGAGCTTTCAGCGTATTTGCCGTTTGAAAAACAATACAAGCAAATAATGGCTTTTGCACAGCAAATCGTTGCAAGAATCCGCAGACCTCGCACGAATTTTCACATGACATATAGAATGATGTCATGAATCCGACCATTCTTCACCATGGCGCCCGTCACGGCGTCACCGGCTCGTGCCATCAGTTGTTCATCGAAGGCGAAAACAGCCTGCTCGTCGACTGCGGCCTGTTCCAGGGAGCGGAAACGGCACCCGACGGCCAGTCGAGCGCCGACCCGCTGGAGATTCCCTTCCCGGTAGACCGCATCGGGGCCTTGGTGCTGACCCATGTCCACATCGACCACTGCGGGCGCCTGCCGTGGCTGCTGGCCGCCGGCTTCAAGGGGCCGATCCTGTGCAGCGAGCCGTCGGCGCGCCTGCTGCCGACCGTGCTCGCCGACGCGTTCGAGGTCGGCGTGACACGCGACAAGCGACTGGTGGAGCGCTACCTGCAGATGATCGAGGCGCGCCTGCGCCCGTTGCCCTACCGCCAGTGGCACACGCTCTACCGCAGCGCCACGGCCACCTGCAGGATCCGCCTGCAACGCGCCGGACACATTCTGGGTTCGGCCTACGTCGAAGTCGAACTGTCGGGCAGCGTCTGGCCGACACGCCGCCGCGTGCTGTTCTCGGGCGATCTGGGCGCGCCGCATGCGCCCTTGCTGCCGGCCCCGCAACCGCCATGGCAGGCCGACATTGTCGTGCTCGAGAGCACCTACGGCGATCGCGTGCATGAAGACCGCAAGTCGCGCCGCGAGCGCCTGCGCGCCGTGGTCGAGCGCGCGCTCGAAGACGGCGGCACGGTCATCATCCCCGCCTTCAGCGTCGGCCGCACGCAGGAACTGCTGTATGAATTCGAGGACATCCTGCACCGCCAGCGCCAGAAGCCCGGCCGCAACGCGGCGCGCTGGGCCGCGCTTCCGATCTATCTCGACTCACCGCTTGCCAGTCGCTTCACCACGCTTTACCGCGAGCTTCAGCCGTTCTGGGATGCGGAGGCGAAGGCCCGGGTGCGCGCCGGGCGAGAACCGCTGAGCTACGAGCAACTGGTGGCGATCGACACCCACGAGGCGCACCTCGCCAACGTGCGCCGGTTGGCGCGCAGCGGCGAGCCGGCGATCGTGATCGCCGCCAGCGGCATGTGCGCAGGCGGGCGCGTCGTCAATTACCTGAAGGCGATGCTGGGCGATGCGCGCCACAACGTGCTGTTCGTCGGCTATCAGGCCCGGGGCACGCCGGGCAACGCGATCCAGACCTATGGCCCGCGCGGCGGCCATGTCGACCTCGACGGCGAGCGCATCCCGATCCGCGCCGGCATCCACACGCTGTCGGGCTACTCCGCCCACGCCGACCGTGACGACCTGACCCGCTTCGTCACCCGCATGCGCCACCTGCCGTCGGAAGTGCGGCTGGTGCATGGCGAGGACGCGGTGCGCGAAGCGTTTGCCGCGCACCTGCGGCAAGCGACCGGAAACCAGGTACGCGTGCTGGCCTGACTACTCCATACCCCACTTCTGCAGGCGATAGCGCAACTGGCGCAGGGTCATGCCCAGGTTGCGCGCCGCCGCCGAACGGTTCCAGCGCGTGTCCTCGAGCGCCTTGAGCACCCGCATGCGCTCGACCTCGGTGTCGTCCGCATCGTGCTCGAGCGGATCCATGCCCGCCGCGGGGGGCACATCCGCGCTGACCGCTTCCGGCCTGGACATCGCCGGCGCAGGCGCGAAACACGCCGGCTGGAGGTCAATGTCGGTCGGCCCGATCTCGTCGCCCTCGCACAACGCACAGGCGCGCTCGAGCAGGTTCTCGAGTTCGCGCACGTTGCCCGGAAAGTCATGGCGCTGCAGCGCAGCCATGGCGGCGGCCGACAGCCGGCGCGGCGAGCCGCCCTCGCGCTCGGCGACCCGGGCCAGGATGTGCTCCGCCAGCGCGGGGATGTCCTCGGCGCGCTCGCGCAGCGGCGGGATACGCAGCGTGATGACGTTGATGCGGAAGAAAAGGTCCTGACGGAACTTGCCGTCGGCCACGAGCCGCGACAGATCCTGGTGCGAGGCCGACAGGATGCGCACATCCACCGGCTCTTCCGCATGCGCGCCCACCGGCCTCACGGCGCGTTCCTGGATCGCCCGCAGCAGCTTGACCTGCATCGCCAGCGGCAGCTCGCCAATCTCGTCGAGGAACAGGGTGCCACCGCTGGCGGCCTGGAACAGCCCCTCCTTGTCGGTGGCGGCACCGGTGAAGCTGCCCTTGCGATGGCCGAAGAACTCGCTTTCCATCAGTTCGGGCGAGATCGCGCCGCAGTTCACCGGCACGAAGGGACCATTGGCACGCGCCCCAAGCCCATGGATGAGGCGTGCGATCACTTCCTTGCCGGTGCCAGATTCACCGTGGATGAAGACCGGCGCCTGGTTGCGCGCGAGCTTCTCGGCCTGCGCGCGCAACTGCAGGAAGGCGGGCGAACTGCCGATCAGCGTGCGTCCGCCGGGCGGCGCAGCTGCGGCCGAGGGCTCGAGCTTGAGCGCATGGGTGACGAGCTCCCGCAGGCGCTTGAGTTCGACCGGCTTGGTCACGAAGTCGAACGCACCCAGCTTGAGCGCACGGATGGCGGTCTCGATGCTGCCAAAGGCAGTGATGACCGCCACCGGCGTACCCGGCTGGCGCGACTGGATTAGCTCGACGAGTTCGAGCCCGTCGCCATCCGGCAGGCGCATGTCGGTCAGGCACAGGCGATAGCGCCGGCTCTCGATCAGCGCGCGCGCCTCCTGCACCGAGCCGGCGGTGTCGCAGCCCAGCCCCATGCGCATCAGGGAAAGCTCGATCAGTTCGCGGATATCGTCCTCGTCGTCCACGACGAGGACGTCGATCGAATCGGGACGGTTGCGGCGTTCGGTGACGGTCATGGTCTTTGGCGCCCGCTGAGCACGAAGTTCGCACCCGGCCCGGCTGCCGCGAGTTCCAGCGTGGCGTCGTTGGCCTCGGCCAGTTCGCGCGCGATGTAGAGCCCGAGCCCGGTGCCCTTGGGGTGCGTCGTGAAGAAAGGTTCGAAAAGATGTCGCTGCGTCGCTTCGTCCAGCCCCGGACCATCGTCCCGCACATGCAGCACGATCCGCTCGCCCGGTTGCGGCAAGGCCTGCAACTGAACCGCACCGGGCTTGCCGGAACAATAGCGGCAAGCATTGGCCAGCAGGTTGTCGAGAATCTGGTGCAGGTGGGCACGGTCGATCGCGAAGGTCAGCGCCGGATCGATATCGACGTCGACGACATTGTGCTCCTCCGGGTGGCGGAACAGGCGCTCCTCGATCACGCCCGCCACAAACTCCGCCAGCGGCAGCGCTTCGGGCAAGGCCTGTTCGCGCCGGCCGAGCGCCAGCACATCGCGGATCATGCGCTCGATGCGCAAAGCGTTGTCGTTGATGATGCGCGCCAGGCGGCCCTGCATCTCGGCACGCTTCTCGTCGGCCAGCAGTTCGGCCGCCTGGGTGACAGCCGACAGCGGATTGCGGATCTCGTGCGCCATGCTGGCGGTGAGCCGGCCCAGCGCGGCGAGCTTGATCTGCTGCAACTGGCGCTGAATCTCCTCGAAATCGGTCAGATAGATCAGCGTATCGCCGGCCGCAGCGCTGCCCGGCTCGCCGCACACCGCGCGGCAGCGCAGCAGGCGCCCGCCCGGCCCGATGCGCAGAAGACGCCCCTCGTCCGCATCGCAGCGCAGCAACACCTCGTCGAAGGCGGCGTCGATGTCGGTCAGGCGACGCCCCTCGATCATGCCTGGCCCCGCCTCGCGCAGCCCCAGCAGCACCGCGGCCTGCGGGTTGGCCTGCAGCGCGCGGCCGTCCTGGCTGGCGACGATCACGCCGTCCTGCATGTCGCGGATGATGCGTTCATTCACCGCCTGCTGCTTGGCCAGCAGCGCGCCGCGCTCGGCCGCCAGCGAGGCGTTGCTCTGCGCGCGCAGGGCAAGCAGGCGCGCGACCAGGGCGATGCCGAAGAAACCGGTGCAGAAGATGCCGACCTGCAGGAAATCGACCGAGTGACCGCCCACCGCCAGACGCCATGCGTTCTCGACCAGCACCGCGAGCGTGGCGATCGAGGCGAAGAACAGCACCATGCGCCCTTCGGCGACCAGCCCGGCCCCGGCCAGGATCACCATCATCAGCACCGGCATGCCGCTGCGGTAGCCACCGCTCGCCCACATGATCACCGACAGCGCGAGGATGTCGATGATGGCCTGCAGCGCGATGACGCGATCGACGCCGAAGCGGCGCTGAGCGTCGGGGAAGCCGAGCGCGAGCACCGCGGCCAGATAGCCGATGGAGATGACGTTGAAGACGAGCGGCGCCTCATTGCCGAGGCCGAATTCGCGCCCGGCAACGACGAAAAGACCTGCGAGAAGCAGCCGGAAAAGATTGAAGTAGCGCAGCGAAAGCCGCCGCGAACGCTCCGTGGCCTCGCGCACGTCAGTCGGCACGCGGTCCGGCGATACGGTGCGCATCGGAGCAGTAGAAGCGATCGCCGTCGCGCACGCCCTCGGATTCGGGAACGTTGAGACCGCAGTGCGCGCATTCGATGATGCGCTCAGGCGACGCGACGGCACGCCCGCCTTTCTTGCGCCCGGTCCGGCCGGCTTCGGCGGCCCGCTCCTTGGCACGGGCGATCGCGCGCTGCACCCACCAGATACCGGCGACGACAAGGATGAGGATGAGCAGATTGCGCACGATTCGGAGGGGCGAGAACGCACTCGCGGACAGGATTTCGACGGCCGGATTCTATCATGCGCCCGGGTTACACCTTCGGCACCCGCCCGGGTACGGGCGCGTCGTCGGCTGCCATCGTCGCGCCGTCTTTGCGACAATGCGGGCTCCTTTCGTAATGCCGTACCCCCATGCCCCACTTTCCCGCCCCGCTCGAATCCCGCCTGCCCGGCGTCGGCACCACCATCTTCACCGTGATGTCGCGCCTTGCGCAGGAATGCGGCGCGATCAACCTGTCGCAGGGCTTCCCCGACTTCAACGCCGAGGACCTGCTGTTCGAGCGCGTCGCGCACTGGATGCGCGCCGGCCACAACCAGTACGCGCCGATGGCGGGCTGCCTGCCGCTGCGCGAGGCGGTGGCCGCCAAGGTGGAGACGCTGTACGGCACGCGCTACGACGTCGAGTCCGAGATCACGATCACCGCAGGCGCCACCCAGGCACTGTTCACCGCGGTGACGGCCTGCGTGCGGCCGGGCGACGAGGTCATCGTGTTCGAGCCGGTCTACGATTCCTACGTACCGGCGATCGAACTGGCGGGCGGCACGCCGGTGCGTCTGCAACTGGCCGCGCCCGACTACCGGCCCGACTGGGCGGCGGTGGCCGCCGCGATCACGCCACGCACGCGCATGATCATGATCAACACGCCGCACAACCCCACGGCCACGGTATGGACGCGGGCTGACCTCGACCACCTGGCCGCGCTGACGCGCAATACTGCCATCGTCGTCGTGGCGGACGAGGTGTATGAACACATCGTTTTCGACGGCGCCGCGCATGCCAGCTGCGCCGCCCATCCCGAACTGGCGGATCGCAGCTTCGTGGTGTCGAGCTTTGGCAAGACCTACCACATCACCGGCTGGAAGGTCGGCACCATCGTCGCGCCGCGCGAGCTGATGGCCGAGTTCCGCAAGGTGCACCAGTTCAACGTCTTCACCGTGAACACCCCGGTGCAGCTCGCGCTGGCCGACTACATGGCCGACGCCTCGCGCCACCTCGGGCTGGCGGCCTTCTACCAGGCCAAGCGCGACTTCTTCCGCGACGCCCTGGCCGGCTCGCGCTTCGAACTGCTGCCCTCGCGCGGCACCTACTTCCAGCTCGCGCGCTACACCGCGATCTCCGACCTCGGCGATGTCGCCTTCTGTCAGTACCTGACGCGCGAAGTGGGCGTCGCCGCGATCCCGGTGTCTGCCTTCTTCGCCGACGGCCGCGACGACCGCATCGTGCGCTTCTGCTTCGCCAAGAACGAGGCCACGCTGGCTGCCGCCTGCGAGCGGCTGCTGCGCGTGTGAGCGCCCCCTTGCCCTGCACCGACCGCCTGAACTGCCGCCCATGACCGCCCAGCCCGCCCTCACGCACCACACATTCATTCAGCCGATCCCCACCCTGCGCCGCGAAGGCGACAGCGTCCTCGTCCTCGACCAGACGCTGCTGCCCTTCCGCACCGAGACCCGCACGCTGCACACCCTGGCCGATGCCGCCCATGCCATCCGCAGCATGCAGGTGCGCGGTGCGCCGCTGATCGGCGCCACCGCGGCCTACGGCGTGGCGCTGGCGCTGCTGCACGAAGGCAGCGAGGACGCCGCGCTGGCACGCGCACTGCAGGTGCTGGGCGCCACCCGGCCGACAGCGGTAAACCTGCACTGGGCGCTGGCACGTATGGAGCGCCGCCTGCGCCCCTTGCCGCGCGCCGAACGCCTCGACGCCGCCTGGACCGAGGCCGAAGCCATCCGCACCGACGACGCCGCGACCTGCGACGCCATCGGCCGCCACGGCCTGGCGATCATCGAGGCCATCGCCGCGCGCCGCCCCGGCCCGGTGCGCCTGATGACCCACTGCAACGCCGGCTGGCTCGCCACCTGTGGCGCCGGCACGGCGCTGGCGCCGATCTATGCCGCGCAGGCCGCCGGCATCGCGGTGGAGGTCTTCGTCAGCGAGACCCGCCCGCGCAACCAGGGCCTGCTCACCGAATGGGAGCTGCGCGCGGCCGACGTGCCGCACACGCTGATCGCCGACAACGCCGCCGGATTGCTGCTGATGCAGGGCGAGGTGGACATGGTGATCACCGGTGCCGACCGCATCGCCGCCAATGGCGACACCGCGAACAAGGTCGGCACCTACCTGAAGGCCCTCGCCGCGCAGGCGGCGGAAATACCCTTCTACATCGCCGCACCGCACTCCACGCTCGACTTCGCCTGCGCCGACGGCAGGGCGATCCCGATCGAGGACCGCGGCGCGGACGAAGTCTGCGTGCTGCGCGGCCTGGCCGACGATGGCGCGCTGGCCGAGGTTCGCCTGGCACCGGCCGGCACGCGTGCGGCCAATCCGGCCTTCGACATCACGCCCGCCGCGCTGATCAGCGGCATCATCACCGAGCGCGGCATCACTGCCGCAGGCGAGCTGGCGACCCTGTATCCGGAGGCGGCACGATGAATGCGAGCAAGGTCGGCGACCAGGTGGATCCCGGACTGCGCAGTGCGCTGCTCGACACGATGCGCGCGATGGGCGATGCGCGCCTGAACGTCGGCACGGCTGGCAACGCCAGCGTGCGCCTGGCCGCCGACGCCGACGCCGACGCTGCGCACGCGACCGCACGCATGCTGATCACGCCCAGCGGCGTGCCAGCCGAGCGCTGCCGGCCGGAGGACATGGCGGTGGCCGAAGCCGACGGCAGCTACCACGGCCCGCTCGCGCCCTCGTCCGAATGGCAGCTGCACCGTGACATCTACGCGGCCTTCCCGGCCGCAGGCGCGGTGCTGCACGCGCATTCGCCCTTCGCCACCGCGCTCGCCTGCCAGCGCGTCGAGATTCCGCCCTTCCACTACATGATCGCGCGCTTCGGCGGCAGCACCATCCGCTGCGCCGCCTACGCCACGTTCGGCACCCAGGCGCTGTCGGACACCACCGTCGCCGCACTGCAGGATCGCAGCGCCTGCCTGCTCGCCAACCACGGCATGGTGGTCTACGGCCGCGACCTCGCGCACGCGCTGGCACTGGCGATCGAGTTCGAGACCCTGTGCGAGCAGTACTGGCGCACGCTGCAGCTCGGCGTACCGGTGCGGCTGACGGAGGCGGAGATGGCCGAGGTCATCGAGCGCTTCCGCTGGTACGGCCGGGCGCGCAGCTGAGCACCGCAGCCGCGAACAAGCGGCCCGCTCAGCCCGCGCCGTGCGGCGCGGAAGCCTCCAGCACGCGCAACAGGCTGGACGTATCCTCCCGTCCCCAGCCCGCGCCCATCAGCGCGTTGAGCTGTTGCCACACCTGCGCGGCAACCGGTAAGGGCGCGCCGAGCTTGCCCGCCTCGTCCATCAGGAGGGCGAAGTCCTTGTGGTGCAGGCGCGCCTCGATACCGGCAGCGAAGTCGCGCTCGACCATTCTGCCGCCCATCACTTCCAGCACGCGCGAAACGGCCGAACCGCCCATCAGCGCGGTGCGCACCGCGGCGACATCGACCCCATGCGCGTTGGCCAACCGCACGGCCTCCGCGCAGGCCTGGATGGCGGAGACCATGATCATCTGGTTGCAGGCCTTGGCTACCTGGCCGGCCCCCGGCGGGCCGATATGGACGATGCGCTTGCCCATCGCCGCGAGCAGCGGACGCACGCGTTCGAGCACCGCCGGCTCGGCGCCCGCCATGATCGCCAGCGTCGCATCGCGTGCGCCCTGGCCGCCGCCGGACACCGGCGCATCGACGAAACCGATGCCGCGCGCGGCGTAACGCTCGGCCAGCGAACGCGCCATCGCCGGCGCGATCGTGCTCATGTCGACATGGATGGTGCCGGGCGCGAAGCCTGCGGCCAGTCCGTCCGCGCCGAAGGCCAGCGCGTCGACGTCCGCGCTGCCGGTGACGATGGTGATCACCACCTCGCTGCGCGCTGCCAGTTCGGCGGGGGTCGCGCACAGCGGGACACCTTCGGCAACCAGCGCCGCAGCCGACGTCGGGCGCCGCGCCCACACCGCCAGGTCGTGCCCTGCGGCACGCAGGTGGCGCGCCATCGGCTCGCCCATCACGCCCAGCCCGATGAATCCGACTTTCATCCCGCTCTCCTTCATTCGCCCGCGCCGCCGCTCATGCGCTCGAGCAGCTTCAGCATCGCAATCGAATCGTCCTCGCCCAGGCCGCAGCCCACCATGGCATTGAACATCTGCGCGGTCGCCGCCGCCGAGGGCAGCGCCAGCCCGAGGCGGTGGGCCTCGTCCATGACGATGCGCAGGTCCTTCTGATGCATCCAGGCCTTGAAGCCGGGCTTGAAGTTGCGGTCGAGCATGCGCTGGCCGTGATTCTCGAGGATGCGCGACCAGGCGAAGCCGCCCAGCAGCGCCTCGCGCACCTTGGTCGCATCAACGCCGCTCTTGTGGGCAAAATTGAGCGCCTCGGCCACCGAGGCCACGCCCACGCCGGTGATGATCTGGTTGCAGGCCTTCGCGACCTGGCCCGCGCCGGCCTCGCCGATGCGGGTGACGGACTGGCCCATGGCCTCGAACAGGGGCCGGACACGCTCGAAGGCCGCCGCATCGCCGCCGATCATGATCGTCAGCGTGCCGGCGATGGCGCCGCCCTCGCCGCCCGACACCGGCGCATCGAGCGCGGTCACCCCGCGAGCGGCAAGAAGCGCGGCGATGGACTGCGCGGCGGCTGGAGCGATCGTGCTCATGTCGATGTGGATGTGGCCGGCCGCTGCGCCGTCGGCGATGCCGTCCGCGCCCAGTGTTACCTGCTCGACGTCGGGCGCGTCGGCCACCATGCTGATCGTCACCGGGGCACGGCGCGCCACCTCGGCCGCGCTCGCGCAGTCACCTGCGCCGGCCTCGAGCAGCGGCTGCATCGACGCACGCCGCCGGCTCCACACATGGACCGTGTGGCCGGCCTTGATCAGGTTTAGCGCCATGGGCCGGCCCATGAGGCCGAGGCCGATGAATCCGACATCCATCGTGGGAAAGCTCCTTGTCTGGGGTTCGATGCGCGACGCGCGCGGCGGGCTGGCAGGGCCGTGCAAACCTGCCCATAATCGCCGCCATGAACTACGGCCCAATCATCAAGGAAATCGGACGGGGCGCCAAGGGCGCGCGTTCGCTCGACACCGCCACCGCCGCCGCGCTGTTCGGCGACATCCTCGACGGCAAGGTGCCGGACATCGAGCTCGGCGCCATCCTGATTGCCTTCCGCATCAAGAGCGAATCGCTCGACGAACTGGTCGGCTTCAAGCAGGCGATGGATGCGCGCACCGTGCAGGTCGCCGTGCCCGACGGCCCGCGCTGCGTGGTGCTGCCCACCTACAACGGCGCGCGCCGCCAGGCCAACCTGATGCCACTGGTGGCGATGCTGCTCGCGCGCGAGGGCGTGCCGGTGCTGATCCAGGGCCGTCACGACTTCGAGACCCGCGTCAGCCCCTTCGGGCTGCTCGGCGCCCTCGGCCTGCAGCCGGCGGCCGGCGCGGACGCGGCGTCGCGCCAGCTGGCGACGGACCGGCTGGCCTGCATCGGCGCCGACAGGCTGCTCCCCGGACTCGATCCGCTGCTGGCGCTGCGCACGCGCATGGGCGTGCGCGCCAGCGGCCACATCGTCGCCAAGCTGCTCGACCCCTGTCGCGGACGTTCGGTGCGCGTGGTGGCGGTGACGCACCCGGAATACCTCGAGCGCATGGATGCCTTCCTGCGCGTCGATGGCGGCCGCGCGATGCTGCTGCGCGGCACCGAAGGCGAGATCTACGCCAACCCGCGGCGTTGCCCGGAGATGAAGGTGTATGTGGACGGCGCGGCCTCGATCGGCGTGGCCGGCGAGGAAGGTGGCGCGCCGCCGCTCGACACCCTGCCCGACGCGCCCTCGGTGGCGGACAACGCGGCGCTGATCCGCGCCATGCTGGCCGGCGAAGTACCCATCCCGACGCCGATCACGGCTCAGGTGGCCGCACTGAAGGCGCTCGCAGCCGGCTAGGCGGCCAGCGTGCCGGCGCGGTAGTCGGCCACCGCCTGGTAGATTTCCTGCTCGGTGTTCATGACGAAAGGCCCGTACTGTGCGATCGGCTCGTTCAGCGGGCGGCCGGCGATCAGCAGGGCACGGGTGTCAGCGCCGGCCACCATGCGCACGCCATCGCTGTCCGCGTCGTTGGCGAGGATGGCCATGCGCTTGGGCGGCACCGGCGTGTCGCCCAGCGCCAATTCGCCGCGATAGACATACACGAAGGCGTTGTGCCCGGCAGGCAATGCCTGCGTGAAGCTCGCGCCGGCCGGCAGCTGCAGGTCGAGATACAGCGGCGCGGTCGATTCGCGCGTGACGGCGCCGGTGACGCCGTGGCTCTCGCCGGCGATCACCGTGACCTCGACGCCTTCTTCGGTCACGAAGCGCGGCAGCTCGTCAGCGGTGAAATCGCGGTACCAGGGGGCGCACAGCTTGTCCCTGGCGGGCAGGTTCAGCCACAGCTGGAAGCCCTCCATCAGGCCCTCCTCCTGTTGCGGAATCTCGGAATGGATCACCCCGCGGCCGGCGGTCATCCACTGCACGCCGCCATTCTCCAGCAGGCCCTCGTGGCCGGCACTGTCACGATGCCGCATGCGGCCCGCGATCATGTAGGTGACGGTCTCGAAGCCACGGTGCGGATGATCGGGAAAGCCGGCGATGTAGTCGTCGGCCCTGTCACTGCCGAAGGCGTCCAGCATCAGGAAAGGGTCGAGCCGGCGCTGTAGCGGCTGCGTCAGCACGCGGGTGAGCTTGACCCCAGCACCATCCGAGGTTGCCTGGCCGGTGACGAGGCGTTCGACGCTGCGCGCGCGGGTGACGGTTTCGGCGGGACGGACGGACATGGCAGCGCTCCTCGGATCGGGTTGGAGATGGAGAGTGCGCCGGGCGCCACAGAGCCCGGCGTCACCCTGGAGGCAACGGCCGACGAATCAGGCCAGCGCCGTGGCCATGTCGGCCTCGGCTTCGGCAAAGCCCTGCCTGGCCGCCTCCTCGCCCATGTTCAGGCCTTCAGCATAGACAGAGCGCACGTCGGTCATGCCGAGGAAGCCGAGCACGGTCTGCAGGAAGGGCGTCTGGGTGTCGGCCGGCGTGCCGCGATAGCGGCCACCGCGAGCGAAGGCGAGGATGACCTTCTTGCCCTTGACCAGGCCTTCGGGACCGTTCTCGGTATAGCGGAAGGTGACGCCGGCGCGGGCGATGGCATCGATCCAGTTCTTGAGCTGGGCTGAAATGCTGAAGTTGTACATCGGCACGCCGATGACGATGACGTCGGCGGCCTGCACCTCCGCGATCAGTGCATCGCTCTGCTCAACGCGGGCGGCCTGTTCCGGCGTACGCTGCTCGGCGGGGGTGAACAGGGCGCCGAGCGCGGCTTCGTCGACCACCGGGGCGGGATTGCGGGCCAGGTCGCGCAGCACGACATTCGCCTGCGGGTTCGCCGCACTCAGGCGGGCGACGATGTCGTTGGCGACGCGGGTCGAGTTGGCGCCTTCGCTGCGGGCGCTACCGTTGATCTGCAGGATGTTCATGTTTGCTCTCCGAGGGGCTGTTAGGGTCCGGGTCTTGTTCCAGGACGGTGACGAGAGTCTAATCGTGCCGAATGAAATCATTAACACACTCAGATGCGTAACATTGTCTTATAGATGGAACAATACGATCCCAACGATCTGCTGATCTTCGCCCGCGTAGCCGAGGGTGGCAGCTTCACCGCCGCCGCCGAGCGCCTCGGCCTGCCCAAATCGACGGTATCGAGGCGCATCTCGCAGCTTGAGGAACGCCTGGGCGAGCGGTTGATGCTGCGCACGACGCGCCGCCTGACACTGACCGAGTTCGGTGAGGCGCTGCTGGAACACGCGCGCCAGGTCGCGAGCGAGATCGACGCGGTGAAGGCGCTGGCCGAAAGCCGCCAGGCGCGTCCGAGCGGCCGGCTGCGGGTGTCGATGCCGAGCGACTTCGCCAACCTGCTGATGACTGACACGCTCGCGGCCTTTTCGGCGCTGCATCCCGCGGTGTCGCTGGAACTGGATCTGTCGCCGCGCCGCGTGGACCTGCTGGGCGAGAACTTCGACGTGGCCATCCGCATGGGCGAGTTGC
>JAQVJI010000235.1 GCA_028695255.1 Chromatiales bacterium
CGACCACCATCATGCCGAGCGACTTGGCGAGCGAGATCGTGGCATGCACGATCGCGGCGTCGTTGGCGTCGTGCAGCATGTCGCGCACGAAGCCCTGATCGACCTTGAGCTTGTGCGCCTGGAACTGGCGCAGCATGACGAGCGACGAATAGCCGGTACCGAAGTCGTCGATGGCGAAGTGCACGCCGCGCTCGCTCAGGCGGGCGATCCACGACAAGGTATCGGCGTCTACGTTGACGAAGGCCGATTCGGTGAATTCGATCTCCAGCGCACCGGCCGGCATGCCGCAGTCCTCGATCGCCTGCGCCAGCGCCTCGAAGCCGTGACCGCCCTTGAACTGGGCCGCCGAGACGTTCACCGCGACGCGGTTCACCCTGAGGCCCCGTTGCTGCCATTCCCGCCACTGGCGTCCGGCCTCGCGCAGCACCCACAGTCCGATCTTCGGCATCAGGCCGCGACTCTCCGCCAGCGGTATGAAGCGCCCCGGCGGGATGTCGTCCAGTTGCGGATGCCGCCAGCGCAGTAGCGCCTCGACGCCGACCAGTGTGCCGTCGGCCAGATTGACCTGCGGCTGAAAGACCAGGCGGAACTGTCCGAGATCCACGGCGCGGGCCAGATCGTTGGTGAGTTCGGCGTCGCGCTGCACCTGCTCGGTCATGCTGTCGTCGAAATAGACGTAGCCGCCGCGACCGCGATCCTTCGCCTTGTAGAGCGCGATGTCGGCGCGGCTGATCAGTTCGTCGACGTCCAACGCATCCGCAGCCGGCAGCGAGATGCCGATACTGCTGTTGCTGTGCAGGCTCATCGGCCCGATCAGGAAGGGTTCGCGAAAACTCTCGATCACCTTGGCGGCCAGGGCGGCGGCATCCGCCGGGGTCGAGATGCCGGATTGCAGGATCGCGAACTCGTCGCCGCCGAAACGGCTCAACGTATCCGTGTCGCGCAGCAGTCGACCGAGCCGCTGCGCCACCATGCGCAGCAGGTCGTCGCCGACCGAATGGCCGAGACTGTCGTTGATGTCCTTGAAATGGTCGAGGTCGAGCAGCAGGATCGCGAACGTCGCGTCATGGCGGCGATAGCGCGCCAGCGCCTGACCGAGCCGATCATGGAACAACACACGGTTCGGCAGATCGGTGAGCGCGTCGTAATACGCGAGATGCTCGATCTTGGCCTCCGCCTCCTTGCGCTGCGTGATGTCCTCCTTGACGCCGACGAAGTGGGTGATCGCGCCGTCCTCGCCGAAGATCGGCGATATCGAGACCTGCTCGCAGATGATGCGGCCATCCTTGGCGCGATTGAACAGCTCGCCACGCCACACCTTGCCGGCACGGATGGTTCGCCAGAGATCGGCGTACACGTCACGATCCGTCAAACCACTCTTCACCAGACTCGGCTTGCGACCGATCGCCTCGTCGGAACTGTAACCCGTGATGGCCGTGAATCGCGGATTGACGTACTCGATATGGCCTGCGGGATCGGTGATCATCACCGACGCCGGACTTTGCTCGACCGCGCGCGACAACCGCTGCAACTCTTCCTCGCGGATGCGAATGCGTTCGGTCATGTGATTGAAGGTCTGGGCGAGATCGCCGATCTCGTCACCGGGACTGATCCCGCTGACCCGCTCGTAGCGCCCCTGCCGCATACTGTGTACCGCCTGCATGAGACGTTCGAGCGGACCGGTCACGGTGCGGCGCAGATACACCAGCCCGCTCAGGAAGATGACGGCCGTCGTCAGCAGGAGGCCGGCGAGACCGGCCGCAACGAAGGCGCGTCGTTGCGCAGTGAGATTCCCCCGATCGAGCACGAACAGTGCCGTGTTCGCCGTGCCGTCACCGAACACCCAGTCGCTCGCACCGAGCAGATAGTTCTCGTCGCTGTTCCAGCGGATCGCCGTGAGTCCCACACCAAAGGCCGGTGCCGGCGGCCCGTCGGCCGCGGTCGCCTTCGGGATCAGGTCCGGCATGCCGCTGGAAAACAGATTGCGTTCTTCACTGAGAATGCCGAACGCCGCGCCGGTCTGGCTGGCGATGCGCTCGACGAAATCCTCGTCGAAGCAGGTCCCCAGCACCACGCGCCCGATCAGTTGACCGGTGCCGGCGGCGTCGCTGGCAAAAACGCCCCGACTGACCGATGCCTTGGCGACCAGCGCGGGACCGGGACCGGTGGCGCAGCGCATCAGCCTGACCGTATCGCCTCCGGCCTGAAACTCGGAGGCGTCATACATGAGGAACGCCGGCACCTCGGTGAGCGGACCGAATATCTCGCCCCGCGCCGCCGAAAAGGCCATGGCGCCGTCGTCGCGGTACGAAAAATAAACCCGGTGGTCGTCGTCGCCGTTGCGCCAGTAGCCGTTCAGCGTGCCGCGCGGCCCGATGATCACGGCCCAGTCGGCACCGGCCGCCCGCGCCAGTTCGGCGAGTTCGCCGGCCAGATCCTGGGCCGGTGGATCGAAGGTGGCCGCATGGCCGAGTCCGGGCTCGAAGTAGTCGGCGAACAGGCGCAGCGTGGCGACCACGCTGCGCCGAGTGGCCAGCGCGCCCGCCGACGTAGCGACATGGTTGGCGCGCTCGTGAATTTGATTTTCAAGAATGCCGAAGGCCGCCTCGATGCGGCTCTTGCGCTCGGTTTCGGCCTCGCGGTCCTGCATCAGCTTGAAGGTGAACCCGGACACGAGCAGCACTGCCGCGGTGGAAACGAACCACAGCAGCAGCAATCGTTGGGTCAGACGCAACTTGCCCAGCATATCGGTTCAGACAGGGAGCCGAACGACGGCTCACAGAGGTTCAGAAAATGGGTTCCACCGATTCGACGTTGTCGCGCGTCACCATCCGTGATTCCACGACGATCGTCTTCGGCACCTTTTCTCCGCGCAGGATGCGCATCGCCACTTCGGCGCCCTCGGGCGCAAAGGTCGGATAGACGAAGCTCGCGTCCTGTTCGCCGGCACGGATCGCCTCGCGTGCCTCGGCGATGTAGTCGATGCCGATGATCGGGATCGTGGCCGGATCGATGCCGGCACGTCGCAGCGCGGCACGCGCGCCGGAGGCCATGCTGTCGCTCTGGGCATAGATGGCATCGAACTTCAGCCCCCCGGCCAGCGCCTCCTCGACCGCGAGGATCGCCTTGTCGCGCAGTGAGTCGGCGCGCTTGATCGCCGCCACCTGCATGCCGGGGTATTTGGCCAGGGCCTCCAGGAAACCCTCGGTGCGTTCGATGGCCGGCGTGGTGGTGGGGATGTGCTGGAGTATCAGGACGCGACCCTGTCCGTTGAGGCGCCTCGCCAGACGGTCGGCCGCCTGACGTGCGATGGCACGGTTGTCGGTGTGGATGAAAGTGGTGTACACGTCGCCGGTGGTACGACGGCTGAGCAGCACCACCGGGATGCCGCGCGCGGTCACGCGCTCGATGACGGGCGTCATCAGGTC
>JAQVJI010000236.1 GCA_028695255.1 Chromatiales bacterium
CTGTTCAATCAACATCCGCAACTCATCGCGTATATACTCGGCAACATCATGGGCCGCATGTCGGACGACCAGTCGTTGTGCGTGGCGGCATTCGATCCTCGATCCCGTACCGCCTGAGGAGGGCACGGCAACGATGGAAACGCAGAAGACCACCGAAAAACTGAGTGCGCTGTTCAAGCTTGCAATGGGCGACATCGGCGCGGCGCTGGAAAAACCGGCCCAGACCTACTTCGGCGGCAGCGCCAATCTACTCGACGACAACGAGATCACCGACCTCAGTCTCGAACTGCGTTATCTCATCTCCGGCCTGATCGGCGCCGCCGATCCCTTCAGCCGCAGCTCGCCGGAATTCCGGGCGCTGGAAAGCTTCTTCACCAACCTCGCGCGCAAGGTCCTCACGCGCGGCGGCAAGGTGGACGACATCGTGCGCTACACGCAGAACCTACAGGAAACGCTGATCCGCGCGCTGGAGCAGGACAGCGGCATCGAATTCACGCGCTCGCGCTCGGTGCTGCACTACTTCTCCAACATCTTCATCGAACTCATCCTGGCGGTCTTCCGCGCCTATCTGGACCAGAAGGACGAGACCATCCGCACGCAGGAATCCGAACTGCGCGAGACCTCGACGCCGATCACCGAAATCTGGGACGGCGTGCTGACGCTGCCGATCATCGGCACGCTCGATTCCAGCCGCACCATGATCCTCATGGAGTCGCTGCTCAACCGCATTTCCATCGAACACACCAAGGTCGTGGTGATGGACCTCACCGGCGTCAACAGCATCGACTCGCAGGTCTCGCACCACCTGATCCAGATGGTGCGCGCGGTGCAGCTCATGGGCTCGGACGCGATCCTCACCGGCATCCGGCCCGAGATCGCGCGCGCGCTCACCAGCCTCAACATCGACCTCGGCGACATCGTCACGCGCGGCAGCCTGTCCGACGGCCTCAAGGCCGCGTTCAAGATGCTCGGCATCCAGGTCTCGCCGGCCACCGCCCACTGATCGCGGCGGCCTTCGCGCGATGCAGAACGAAGGCTTCCATCTCACCGCGCTCGATCAGGGCCGTGCCCTGTTCGAACCGCAGCACGGCGTCGACCCGGCACGGCCCGAGACCCTCATCGTCACGCTGCTCGATCGCCTGCGCGTCTGGCGCACCCGACACCTCTACTACGACCTCTCGCGGGTCGAAGTCATCGACCCCGTCTACCTGCGCTTCCTCAATCAGTTCGCCCGCGCGTGCAGGACCGCCGACATCCGCATGGTCTGCATCCACATGCAGCCCGGCACTGCCTTCGCGCTCGCCGCGCACATGGACCAGCCCCCGGCCTTCGAGACAGCGGCCGGGATCGACTGACTCAATGGCACCCTGCGTCGTGTGCCTCGACCACAGGAGCATGTCGCAATGCCATTCCTCGACCGATCCGGACCTCTTTGCGCTCTGACGATCACGGCCGTCCTGCTGATGCCGGCGGCCTCGTCCAGCCAGGACTCCCATGCCATCGACTATCTGAACTTCGCCAACGGTGCGTTGCCGGTGCGGGTGGGCGGGATGGCGGCGGAGCTGAAGGTAGAGATCGACAAGGCGCTCATGGCCATCGATGGCGATGGCGGCGGTTTCGTCGTGACGCCCAAACCCGGTGCGGCGGACACCGAACTCTGGTTCTTCTACCGGCTGCCGGCGGCGACGACGTTCTCGGGTTTCGCGATACCGAACGTCGGCGAGACGCCGAGCCCGTCGCAGACGTTCTTCCGCGAGGTGGAGATCGCGGGCGGCGTCGAAGGGCCGGACGGTCCGTTCGAGCGTCTCGCGACCGCGACGCTGACGACGCACGCGAAAAAAGGACAGGTCACGCGCTTTCCGGCGAACGTCGCGAAATCCGTGACCTGGGTGAAGCTCACGCTGCGCGGCGGCATCCATGTCGAGCGCGACAAGACCTTCTTCGAGTTCAGCGAGATCATCGGCGAGGGGAGTCAGGAGCCGGTGCCGATGCTGGAGTCCTTCACGGGCAAGTGGAAGGGGCGCGGCGTGCTCGTGGAACTGAAACAGGACGGCGCGAACGTCTCCGGCTGCTACGACGGCACCGGCGATCTGAGCGGCACGGTGAGCGGCAATCTGCTGCGCGCCACCGGCACGCATCGCGACAGCGGCGTACCCAGCAGCTTCGTGCTGAGCGTGAACGATGAGGGTGCCGTCATCGGCGTGCGCTCGACCAACCGCGCGCCGTTCAAGCTCTACACCGGTGCGGCCGACGCCAAACTGGTCACCGAATGCAGTGAACGCGCGACGCGGCCTCCCGGCTGCGGGTCGATCGTTCACGGCATCCGGTTCGACTACGATTCGGCCGTGATCCGTCCGGACTCGGCGCCGGTGCTCGATGCGCTGTTCGCCGGCCTGAAGGACGCGCCGGAGTCGAGCATCACCATCGTCGGCCACACCTCCAGCGAGGGTTCGGAGGCCTACAACCGCGAGCTGTCGCAGCGGCGGGCCGCCGCGGTGGTCGCCGCGCTCGCGGAACGCGGCATCGATGAACGGCGCCTGTCCGCGCACGGCGCCGGCGAATCGCAGCCCATCGCCGACAACGGCACCGAGGCCGGGCGCTCGCTCAATCGCAGGGTGGAGGTGACATGCAAATGACGATGCGTATCTTCATTTTCGTTTTGGGACTTTGTGCGAGTCTGTGGCTCGTCGGATGCGGACAATCCGCCGGCGCGCCCTGTGCCTTCAAGGGTGACGGCTTCCAGTCCCGCCACAATTGCGCCACGCAGTGCCTGGCGCGCTGGGACGTGCGATGCCCGGACGGCAGCGACCTGCGTCCCGCGGTCTGTGCCGGACGCAAGGGCTGCACGCCGGGTTCCTGTCCCGACGGCCAGGTCTGCTACAGCTTCGACGATCCCTTCGAGGAAGTTTCCTACTGCATCCCGGACAACGTCTGCGGTGCGGCGACGTCGATCGATCTGCTACGGCGCTGGGAACAGGATTCCGCCGACAAGGCCGCTGCCTCGCGCGCTGCGATGGCCGCCAAGCGCCAGCATCGCAGCGGCGCGGTGACGGTGCCCGTGCCGGTGTCGCCCAAGGCAGAGTGAGCCGCGAGGGTTCGCGGCCTGTGTCCGTTGCGTTCGGTCATGGAGAACTGGTGGGTGGTGGTGCGATGACCCTTTTCCACGACGGATGGCTACGCGCGATTGCCGGTTGGTGCCTGATCCTGTGTGCGTCATCGAGCGCCGCGGACGGTGGCGCCGACGCATCCCGCTTCCACACCAGCCCCGCCTGCTGGTCGGAGCCGCGCATATTTCACGCCGGTCCGCCGCCGGCCGTGCTCGCCAATCGCGTGCATCGTGTCGATCTGCCGCGCAGCATCGATCCGCCCGGTGATGCCGTCGTCGCGCCCGACGGCGGTTACCGCTTCTGGCTGCGCAAC
>JAQVJI010000237.1 GCA_028695255.1 Chromatiales bacterium
GTGTTTGGCGTGCCGCTCACCGGCAGTTTCACGACCCTGGCCGCCGCGGCGCTGCTCTACGTCATGGCCGCGACCGCCTTCGGTCTGCTGGTATCGACCTTCGTGAAGAGCCAGATCGCGGCACTGTTCGGCACCGCGCTGCTGACCATGCTGCCGGCGGTGACCTTTTCGGGTCTGCTCACTCCCGTCGCCTCGCTCGAAGGCAGCGGACGCGCCGTCGGCGAGGTCTATCCCACCACCCACTTCATCATCATCGCGCGCGGCACGTTCTCGAAGGCGCTCGGTTTCGATGATCTCGGGGCCTCGTTCATACCGCTGCTGATCGCCGTGCCGGTACTGATCGGACTCGGTGCGCTGCTCACGCGCAAACAGGAACGCTGAACATGCGTGCGGCGCGCAACGTGATGCATCTCGGCGTCAAGGAACTGCGCAGCCTGCTGCGCGACCCGATCATGCTGGTGCTGATCGTCTGGGCCTTCACGCTCTCCATCTACACCGCCGCCACGGCCATGCCGGAGACGCTCAACAAGGCACCCATCGCCATCATCGACGAGGATCGTTCGACGCTGTCGATGCGCATCGTCGATGCCTTCTATCCACCGTATTTCCTGCCGCCGATCCTGATCGGCACGGCGGAGATGGATGCGCGCATGGACGCCGGTCTCGACACCTTCGCGCTCTACATCCCGGCCGGCTTCCAGCGCGACGTACTGGCCGGACGCAGGCCGGCGGTGCAGATCAACGTGGACGCGACGCGCATGAGCCAGTCCTTCACCGGTAGCGCCTACATCCAGGCCATCGTCAACGGCGAGGTGAACGAATTCGTGCAGCGCCATCGCGGCGACGGCGCCCTGCCGGTCGAACTGACGCTGCGGGCGCGCTTCAATCCGGAACTCAACCAGACCTGGTTCGGCGCGGTGATGGAGCTGGTCAACCGCATCACCATGCTGTCCATCATCCTCACCGGCGCCGCGCTGATCCGCGAGCGCGAGCACGGCACGGTCGAACACCTGCTGGTGATGCCCGTGACGCCGTTCGAGATCATGAGCGGCAAGGTGTGGGCGATGGCGCTGGTGGTGTTGCTGTCCACCGCCTTTGCGCTCGGCATGGTCATCCAGGGCATGCTCGCGGTGCCGATCGAAGGCTCCATCGCGCTGTTTCTGTCCGGCGCCACGCTGCACCTGTTCGCCACCACATCGATGGGCATCTTCCTCGGCACCATCGCGCGCACCATGCCGCAGTTCGGTCTGTTGATGATGATGACGCTGCTGCCGCTGCAAATCCTCTCCGGCGGCATGACGCCGCAGGAAAGCATGCCCGACATGGTGCGGCTGGTCATGCAGGCGGCACCGACCACGCACTTCGTCGCGCTGTCGCAGGCGATTCTGTATCGCGGCGCAGGATTGAGCGTGGTGTGGCCGCAACTGGCGGCGCTCGCGGTAATCGGAACCTCCCTGTTCATGCTGTCGCTGGCGCGCTTCCGCAAGACCCTGGCGACGATGGCATGAAACGGGCGCTGGCGATCCTGCTGTTTCTGTCCGCCCCGGCGGCGGCCGGCACGGCCGATCATGGAACGCTGAGCTGCGTGCTCGAAAACGACCTGTTCTACAACGTAGACCGGCATTACACCAACGGCGTGCGCCTGATCCGGGTACCGACGCGCGACGCCGAGACGCCGCGCTGGGCGGTCGCGCTTGCGCGTATCGTCCCGTGGTTTCCCGATCGCGGCGACATCCGCCACGGCTACGCCTTCGGCCAGAGCATGTTCACGCCGCGCGATATCGCGCTGGCGGAGCCTTCGCCGCGGGACCGGCCCTATGCCGGCTGGCTGTATGGTGCGATCGGCCTGGGCGTGGAAACGGGGCGGCAGCTCGATCTGTTCTCCATCACGGTCGGCATGGTCGGACCGTCGTCGCTGGCGGAACAGAGCCAGAAGTTCATCCATGATCTCATCGCGACCACCGAACCGATGGGCTGGCACACGCAGCTTCACGACGAACCCGGCATCGCCGCCGCCTACCAACGGAGTTGGCGCGAATGGGTGACGACCACCTGGTCCGGCGCACATCTCGATTTCACGCCGCACGTCGGCGCTACGCTCGGCAACGTGTTCACCTATGCCAACGCGGGATTGACCATGCGCTACGGCCGCCGTCTGCCGCACGACTACGGACCGCCGCGCATCCAGCCGGGCCAGCCCGGCTCTGCCGATTTCGCGCCGACGGCGGATTTCGGCTGGTATCTGTTCGCCGGTCTCGAAGGCCGCGCGGTCGCCCGCAACGTCTTCCTCGACGGCAACAGCTTTCGCGACAGTCATCGCGTCGACAGGATTCCGCTGGTCGGCGATCTGCAATGGGGAGTGGTACTGAGCTGGAGGGAACTGCGCCTGGGCTACACGCACGTATACCGTACGCGCGAATACCGCGGGCAGGAAAACAGGGACAATTTCGGTGCCTTCAGCGTGTCGCTGAAGTATTGAACCTGGAAACCTCAGTTGACCGCTTCTCGAACCTTGGCAGGCTGTTGAAAAACAGCCTGCCAACGCGAGGCATGGATGCCTCGCTCGCTGACTTATTCAGCGTTTCCCTAAGTTGAAACAGGCCGGGAAACGCCGTTTCATGCGGCATCGAACGTCCTGCCCTGCATCCCCGGCAACCCGCCATGGCTTCAGCAACGACTCACGATCAAGGCCGCGTTCACGCCGCCGAAGCCGAAACCGTTGCACAGTGCGTGGCGAATCTCCTGCTGCCTGGCCGTACGCGGCACGAAATCGAGGTCCGCCATGGTCTCGTCGACCTGCTCCAGATTGAGCGTCGGCGGCAGCACGCCCTCGCGCACCGCCATCGCCGAGAAAATGCTCTCCACGCCGCCCGCCGCGCCGAGCAGATGGCCGATGGCGGACTTGGTGGACGACACCGGGACCCGCGGCAGATGGTCGCCGAACACGTTGCGCAGGGATGCGATCTCGGCGCGGTCGCCGACCGGCGTCGAGGTGGCATGGGCGTTGATGTAACCGATGTCGGCGATGCCGAGCCCGGCCATCGCGAGCGCACGGCGGATCGCGGCGGCGGCGCCCGAACCGTCCTCCGGACCGGCGGTGATGTGCCAGGCGTCGGCGCTGGTGCCGTAGCCGCTGACGATCGCGAGCGGCGTCGCGCCGCGCGCCTGCGCGTGTTCGAGGGTTTCGATCACCATCAGACCGGCGCCCTCGCCCATCACGAAGCCGTCGCGGTCGCGGTCGAACGGGCGCGAGGCCCGTTGCGGTGCGTCGTTGCGCGTGGACAGCGCCTTGAGTGCATTGAAACCCGCCAGCGACAACGGATCGACGCAGCCCTCGGCGCCGCCGACCAGCGCCACCTTGGCTTCGCCGCTGCGGATCATGCGCATGCCGTCGCCGATGGCCTGCACGCCGGCC
>JAQVJI010000238.1 GCA_028695255.1 Chromatiales bacterium
AACCCGGAAAGTCCATTAGGAGACGCGCCCTCGCTTGATCCTTGAATCCACAAGGCATTTTCCTCAGTCGGCAATACGGCCCGGTATTGCGCTTCTTCGGAAAATGCCTTGTGAATCCAAATCTCGGCGCGATCATCACGTCTCCTAATGGACTTTCCGGGATAAAAACGACATCCACCAGATGATGAGGAGTGAAACATGAACAAGACCCTGGCATCCCTGATGACCGCCGCCTGTCTGCTGTTGCTGCCGCTGTCCGGACAGGCACTCGAATACGGCAAGCAGAAGGTGGTGTATCACCTGAACGGCGACGATCCGAAGGTGCTGATGGGCGCGATGCGCAACGCGCAGAATCACATCAACTCCGTCGGCGCGGAGAACGTCGAGATCGTGGTCGGCATGCACGGCGGCGGCATTGCGCTGCTGAAGAAGGCCGTCACCGACGAGAATTTTCGCGCCGCCATCGACAACCTGAAGATGCAGAACGTGAAGTTTCTCGTCTGCAACAACACGCTGAAGGCGCAGAAGCTCGACTACACCAAGGATCTGTACGACGTGAAGGCCGATGACATCGTGCCGAGCGGTGTGGCGCATCTGTCCTATCTGCAACAGCAGGGGTTCACCTACATCAAACCCTGATCGAAACGCGCAGCCCGGATGACGTGCAACTTCATCCGGGCTGTGTCGTCACGCCCCGCGCAGCATCCGGTCCAGCGCCGCCAGCCGTTGTGGCGTTCCCACGTCCAGCCAGCCGCCGAAGTGATGCTCGCCGCTCACGCGGTCGTCCGCCATCGCCTGCCGCAGCAGCGGCGCCAGCGGAAAACGTCCCGGCTCGCAGCCCTCGAACAGTTCCGCGCGATACCAGCCGATGCCGCTGAAGGTCAGGCGTGGTTCGCCATGGGCGCAGACGCGCCGGTCCACGAGATGGAAATCGCCGGCCGGGTTGTGGACCGGGTTGTCGACCAGCACCAGATGCGCGAGGTCGCCCTCGGCGAACACCGGCGGCGTCAGCGGGTGATCGCACCAGATGTCGCCGTTGATGACCAGAAAGGGGGCGTCGCCGAGCAGCGGCAGCGCGCGCAGGATGCCGCCGCCGGTCTCCAGCGCCTCGCCTTCGTCGGAATAGGTGATCGACAGGCCCAGGCGCGAACCGTCATTCAGATGCTCGCGGATCATGTGGCCGAGATGCGCGAGGTTGACGACGATCTCGCGATAACCGGCATCGCGCAGGCGTTCCAGGTGATGTTCGATCAGCGGTCGTCCGCCGGCTTCGAGCAGGGGTTTGGGGCGGTCGTCGGTCAACGGCCGCATGCGTTCGCCGCGCCCCGCGGCGAGGATCATCGCACGCGCTTCAGGCATCGCTCGCGGCCGCGGGCCTCAGGCGGAGGTCCGGCGGCAGGTGGGTGTCGAACCAGATTTTGACCGGCGCCAGGACCGGATGGGTCAGTTCCTGTTCCAGCAGGCGCCACAGGCGCGGCAGGTGTTCGAGGTAGGCCGGCTTGCCGTCGCGCCGGTCGAGACGCGTGAAGATGCCGATGATCTTGGTCGTGCGCTGCGCGCCGAGCGTCCAGTAGGCGGCCTCGAATCCTGCGCGGTCGAGTGCCGGGAAGGCGTCGAGATAGCGCGCCAGCATCTCGTCCTGGATGGCGGACGATACGTCGCGGCGCGCATCGCGCAACAGCGACACGAGATCGTAGGCGGGCGAGCCGATGAGCGCATCCTGGAAGTCGAGCAGTCCGCATGCCGCGATGCCGCTGCGGCCATCGAGCAGCATCAGGTTGTCGACGTGGTAATCGCGCAGCACCAGCGTTTCCGGCAGTGACCGTGCGGCGGGGAGCACCGCCCGCCAGGCATCCAGGAACGCCGCGCGTACCTCGGCGGGGCAATCCCGCCGGGCGACCGCCGGCCAGTACCAATCCACCAGCAGCACGGCCTCGTTCAGCAGCGTCGTCTCGTCGTAGACCGCGATATCCTGCGCGAGCCGGGGTTGCCAGCGCTGTTGCAGCGCGATCAGGGTGTCGGTGGCGAGCCGGTACAGGGTCGCCTCGTCGGCGCCGGCGGCGAGTGCCCGGCCATAGGTGCGATCGCCCAGGTCTTCCAGCAGCGCGAAGCCGCGTTCGATGTTGCGTGCCAGCGCGCGCGGTGCGCTGAGGCCGAGGGCCTGCAGGCGGCCGGCGATGGTGAGAAAGGCGGCGAGCTTTTCGCGCTCGGGCGGGGCATCCATCGCCACCAGACTCTGCGGCCCGAGGTGCAGCCGGAAATAACGCCGGAAACTGGCATCGGCCGACAGGGGCGACAGGACGGCCGTGGGCAGCTTCAGCTCCTGGCGCACCCATTGTGTCAGGGCGGTCAGGCGTGCATCGGCGTCCGGTGCGGTGTCCGCCGGCATGATCGCCTCGATGGGGAAATGGGGCGTGGTATTCATACGTTGGTCATTATGGCACGTTAGGCCCGGTATCGTATGATGCGCGGTTTTTCGGCATGCGGTGATGACTTACACTGGAAAAAATCGCAATACGGGCCAAGACACGTGAACGATCGCACGAATCAGTGGTGGGAACCCGTCGATCTGGCGGTCGGACAGATCCTGCGCTGCACCATCGGTCCGCTGGTGCTGACGCTCGGTCGCGGCGAAGGCGACTGGCGTCTGGCCTGGGATCGGCAGGCGCAGGGCGACGACGCGCGCACGCTGCTGCGGGAGGTGACGGACGGCCCCTTCCCGGGCGAGCAGTTCGAACGCTTCATTTCCCACCGCGACGGCGGGACCGTCCGGCTCGAACCACGTCTGGCCGACCGGCCGCTGGTGGTGCGGCCGCGCCAGCCGACCTTCCTGCCGGGCGGCGAGGAGACCACCTTCTTCATCAGTTCGCCGTTGTGGATCGCGATCGAGATCGGCGGGCGGGTGTTGCGCGAGATCCCGGTGCTGGAACTCTCCGATACCTGGTTCGGTCCGTCGACCCGCGAGGGCGAGATCTGCTACGCGATGCCGACCTATGCGCGCGTCGCACTGGGCGACGTGCCGCTGCGCCATCACCGTGCGGTGACGCCGGTGCGCATCCACAACCGGGCGAACGAACCGTTGCCGATCGAAAAATTGAGCCTGCCGGTGCCGGTGCTCGCGATCCACGGCTGCGAGGACGGCCAGTTGTGGACGCAGGGCGTGAGCCTCGAACGCAAGGTCGAAGGCGACATGGCGGAACTGCGCGTGGACGCGGGTCCGCCGCGCGAGGCGCGCGAACCGCGGCTGCTCTCCGCCGCGCGCCGTGAACCCGAGCGCGGCGGTCTGGTGCGCGCCTTCAGCGGTCTGTTCCAGTAACCGACCCTTTCCAAACAGGAGGGCGCATGTACGACGCCATACTGGAATTCTTCGGCAGCGAAAGCTTCTTCAGCCTGTTGCGTGCC
>JAQVJI010000054.1 GCA_028695255.1 Chromatiales bacterium
CGAGACTGCCGCCGACGCGCGATTGCGCGACGCCCACCGCGGCCTCGGCCGTCTCCAGTTCGTCGAGGATGTTGCGACAGTGGCGGTAGTAGGTCTGCCCGGCCTCGGTCAGGGTGACGGCGCGCGTACTGCGGTTGACCAGCCGGCTGCCCAGACCTTCCTCCAGTGCGGTGATGGCCTTGCTCACCGCCGATTGCGAGAGGTCGAGGTCACGGCCGGCAGCCGAAAAACCGCCCCGTTCGGCGACCCGCGCAAACACCCTGATCTGCATGAGCTTGTCCATTGGATCTCTCGTGTCGGTCGGCGTCAGTCTGCCACAGACCGGTGCCGGTCCGGACCCCGCCGTGGCGGAATGGGTGTCATGACGGGAACGGGGATTCTCCCGGATGTGCAGGGCACCGATCATCGCTGCACGTTCGGCGCGGCATTCGGCCGCACCGGTCACTTCTACACAACGACCATCGAGGTACATGACACATGAACGACTCTACCGCAGGCCAGAAGGTGCTTTTCGTGTTGACCAGCCACGACCGCAAGGGCAATACCGGTCAGCCCACCGGTTTCTATGCGCCGGAGGCGGCGCATCCGTGGGCCGTGCTCCGCGCGGCCGGATTCGACGTCGATTTCGCGAGTCCGCGCGGCGGCCACCCGCCGATGGAGGGCGGGGAACAGGACGACCCGGTGTTGCGTGGCTTTCTGGCCGACGCCGAGGTGCGCCGGAAACTCGCGGACAGCCTCGCGCCCGAAGCGGTGCGAGCGCAGGACTATGCCGCCATCCTGTTCGTCGGTGGCCACGGCACCATGTGGGATTTCCCGGACCATGCCGGCCTGGCACGCATCGCCGCTTCGATCTACGAAGCAGGCGGCGTGGTCGGCGCGGTCTGTCACGGGCCTTCCGCGCTGGTCAACCTGAAGCTCTCCGACGGGAGCCTTCTGGTGGCCGGCAAGCGCGTCGCCGCCTTTACCGATGACGAGGAGCGGGCCGTCGGGCTCGACCGCGTCGTGCCCTTCCTGCTCGCCGGCACTCTCGCCAGCCGCGGCGCCACCCATGTCCCCGCGCCGAACTGGCAGGCCAACGTGGTGGTCGATGGTCGTCTGGTGACGGGCCAGAACCCCGCTTCGGCCGATGGCGTCGGGCGTGAGATGAGCCGTCTGCTGACGTCGGGTGCCTAGCAGCCTGTCGGACTTGGGGTTGATCTACTGCGCTGGAGGGAGAACGGTCCAAATGTCCCCGATTTTTCCTTACATGGAACCACCATGCGCGTCAAAATCGTGAACATTTGTCCTCGTTCTCCCACCATGCTCGCTACGATCACCCAAGTCCGACAGGCTGCTAGCGTTCACCACAACAGCCGCAGCAGGTTGCGTTGCAGCCAGCCGAGTTCGAACCGGCGTTCGACGATGCGTTGCGACAGCCATTCGACAGCTTCGTTCTTGCCGGTGGGCGTGGCGAGGTTGGTCATGATCGTGAATGCAAAATCGGCCTCGGGGACGATGATCGAACGGCAGAAGAAGGTGCCGGCGGAGCCGTCCATGCCCAGGTATTCGCGTCCGAGCAGATCGCCGTTGTAGACGCCGAGCGCGAAGCCTTTGCGCGCGTTCTGGATATGATGCCAGGCGGTGTGTGAGATGAGATTGTCCTCGCCGCGCGCACCGCGCAAGTGCAGGCGCGTGTACTCGGCGTAGTCGTCCGGCGTCATGCTGAGATCGCCCGCCGGCATGAGCAGGTCGGGCATGCGGTAGGGATGATCAGGGCCATGGCGTTCAATGCCTTGGTCCGAAAGCATGTGACCCCACGGCTGGTCGGGTCCGAGTAAATTCGGCCAGCCGACGTGGACGGCGAGGCCGGCATCGTGCAGCGTCGATCTGACCAGCGTTTCGTAGTCCCTGCCGCTGACGCGCTCCAGCATCGCGGCGGCCATGCTGTAGCCGGCATTGGAGTAGAGATATTCGAATTCGCCGCCCTTGCGCTTCGCCGCGGGCGCTTGCCGGATCAGATGCCGGACGAAGCGGTAGCGCCGGTCGTTCGCCTCCGGATCGATGTCCGGCATCGGTTCGTTGGCAAGGTTCGTATAGGCCTTGATGCCGGCGCGCGATGCCAGCAGATGTTCGAGCGTGACGTCGGCGTAGGCGGGATCGGCATCGTCGTGCAATTCGGGAAACACCTCGAAGAGGCGCGTGTTCCAGGCGATGCGCCCCTGTTCGATGAGCGTGGCGGCGACGACCGAGAGCACGGACTTGGCGCAGGAGCCGATGTGAAAGTAGTCGGCCGCGCTGACGGCGTCGCGTCGATCGGAGACGCGTACCCCCTGTATTTCCCGATGCAGGATGCCGCTGCGGTTCATCACCGTGACCGCGACCGCCGGCAGGTGATGGCGGCTTCTGGCCTCGCTCGCGATCTGGCTGAGATATTCCGGCGTCAACGACGTGTCCTGTGCCCATCCGGTCGTCGCCTGGCTCATCAGGATGCCTCCGATCAGTGTGCAGGCGAGCTTTCTCATGGTGCCGGCCGCTTCGCGACCGCATCTCTTGACGGCGCGGTATGCGCTGCCGGTTCGGCATGCACGAGTCGCAACGCCTCGCGGATGGCGTCGATCACCGCATCCGGTCGTTCCAGCGGGATGCCGTGACCGCTGTCGACCCAGATCTGACGCGAGCCGGGATACAGGCGCGCGACGTCCTGCCGTTTTGCGTTCGCGTCCTTCGCGAACGCCGATTTCACCGTCATCGGCTTCAGCGCGCTCAATACGAACACCGGCTTGCCGGCGGGCGGCGGCAGCGCCAGCACGCGCCGGCCCGTCGCGTCCACGGCATCGAACTCCGCCTTTTCGACGTCCGTCGTCAGCAGACGGTAAAGCCCGCGAAACCACAGTGGCCAGTGGTTGGACGAACCCTGGCCGCGGAACTGCTCCGGGTGCGTCGAGTCGACGAGAATCAGCGCCGCGACCTCATGCGGATGGCGGCGCGCGAACAACTGCATGTACAGGCCGCCCAGCGAGTGGCCGACCAGGACGTACGGCGGCTGCAATCCCTTGCTCCGCAACAACGCGCGCAACTCGTCGACGATGTGGTCGCCGTCGCGCGGCGTCGCGACCGGCTCGCTGCTGCCGTAGCCGGGGCGGTTGTAGGCGAACGCCGCGTGTTTCTCGGCAATCATCGGCAACACCTCGGCCCACCAGCGCAGGGTACCGGCGAGACCGTTCTCGAACACCACCGGCGGATCGCCATGACCGCGCAACGCGAACTCCACCCGTCGCAGGTCCACGGTCTCGGTTCGCGTGTCCGGGAGCGACGCGCAACCCGTCGACAGAGCGGCTGTCAGGACGACAGGGACGAGAGCGGCCAAATACCGGAACGACGTTCGATGCACGCGCATGTCCTCAGGGTCCGATGCGGGATCGCGGATTGCCGTGGGAAACGGCTGGCACAAGCATGGTCACAGCTTCGATGCCTCCTGCCACAGCCGGTCGCGGTCGATCTCCCGGTACCAGGACTCGAAGCGTTCTCGATGTTCTTGCCACGGCTCGCCGAGCATCGGGCGCGGATCATCGCTCAAGGCGTAGGCCATGCCTTCGATGAACCACTCCGGACCGAACAGCATGGCGCGCAGACCGAGACGTTCGGCCTGAAGGTGATGAATCAGTTCATGCCGTAAATAATGCGGCTGCCAGCCGCGCGGGCCGACGACGATGCCGGAGGTACCGATGGCGCGCGCGGCAGCGCGCTCGAAGCCGAAGGCGCGGAAGCACGCCTGCGTCGCGCAGAACACGATGCGCGGCGGGGTCTCGATCGGCCCGGCGGTGGCATCGACGAAATGCAGCGCGTCCTCGTAGAGCCGCACGGCATCGTCGAATCGATCCGGATCGTTGGTGCACACCCGCGGGGAGAGACCGCCGTGGCGGTGCAACCGTCGGTATGCTTCCCGGACCCTGGCGGTTTCTCCCCTCATCCGACCCTTCGGGCCACCTTCTCCCAAAGGGAGAAGGGAACGAGGTGCGGCTTTCAGCTGCGGGTTCCCCGGTGTGCAGGAGATGCCGTCGACCCATTGCGGGGCGAGTACGCGTGAGGGTTTATAGAACGCCCAGGCCAGTGCAGGGCTGCACGCAGGCAGCGTGATTGCGATGAGCAGCGAGAGACGTTTCCAGGTCATGATGCGCGTGATTCTCCATCCCGTGGCGTGGTCGTGAGCGGACATGTCATGAATGGCGGCAAGACTAAACTCTGAAAATCAGAGTTGCAAGCTCACGGCATGCCGGATCATGGATCGCTTGACGGTCCGGCGAGCCCGAACATAGACTCTGCAATTCAGAGCTTGCGTGAAATGGAGACGAAATCGATGTCGACTGCGGAACACCGTTTGCGTGACATTCATGCCATGCTGGCGGCCGGGCATCGATGCGTGCGGTTGGAGCGGCACTCCCTCCTGCTGTGGGGGCTGCTGGGCGGCGCATTGATCGGCGGTACCCATCTCGTGATCAACGATGAACGGTTTCCAGACGTCATCGAGCAGAGCATCGCGCTGTTGCTGTGGCTGAGCGGCTGGCTCGGCGGCGCGGCCTGGCTGGACGCCCATCTCACGCGCCGCCTCAGGCGCCGCCGCGACGAAACGCTGCCGTTCGCCCAGGCGCAGATCACCCGCGCCTGGTGGATGTTGCTGTCGGTCGGTGTGCTGGGTTCCTTCGCCATGTTCTTCTACGGCGGCGGCGCGATGATCTATGCCTTGTGGACCGTGCTGCTCGGGCTCGGCATCTATCTGTTCGGCCTGTTCTCGCGGCCGCTGGTCGAATGGATCGGTCTTGCCACGATACTCATCGGTGTACTCGGCCTGGCCGCCGATCTGCCTCTGGTTCATACGCGCTGGTTGGCCGTTTCGTGTTTCGTCATCGGGTTGCCGCTCGCGGGTTGGCTCGCCATGCGCGTCGGTGATGCCGGCGTGGTCCGGCGCACCGTCGCGCTGTTGGCGTGGATCGCAGTCGTCGTCGGCGTGCCGTTGTCGGCGGCGGGGCTTCTGTCCGGCGGCACGTCACCGACGGCGGTCGTCGTGTCGCTGGAGTCGTTTCGCGTCACCACGGGCGAGCAGGTATTGCGACTGGCGGCCGGTACCAGCGTGCCGGTGCGACTGGATCTGGACAGTCCGCTGTTGACCGCCACGCCGGGAACCGAGTTGCAGCTCCGGCTCACCATGCCGCTGGAGGTGGTCTTGCGGGACGGCCTTCCGGATGGTCGCTATCGATTCGGCGACGACCGGTGGCGGTCGGTGGACGACGGCGCCCTGCGTCTGCGCATCGACCGGTTGACGCCGACGCTGGAGGATGGCGTGCCGGTCGTTCGCATGCACGCGGTCTTCGAATCCGTCGAACAGAGGAGTGATGCACGATGAAGGCTTCCCTGCCGGTTCTGAATCCTTTGTTGCATCAGCCGTCGCGCACGCAGGTGGTGGCGTTCCTCAACGGGCGTGGCGAAGCGACGTTTTCCGAACTCAAGCACGCGCTGGGCGTTACCGACGGCAATCTCGGCACGCATCTGGCCAAGCTGGTCGAAGCCGGCCTCGTGATGGCGCGCGAGACGGCATCGGACAGCGGCCGCGCGCAGAGCGTTTACCGCCTGACGGCAAAGGGCCGGCGCGCACTGGCCGAATACGTCGCACATCTCACCGATCTGCTGGCGCTGGATGCGGACCTGCCGGAGCGGATGGCATCCGGCGTGCCGCATACCGGGCGCTGACATGAGGCATGTGTTGGAGGCGGGTCTGCTGGTTGGTGCGGCCAGCATCGCCGTTGGCGACCCGTCGCGATGAACCGGCGGATGCCGTGCGAGCCGGAACATCGATCTGCATGTCATGAGCGAGACCACTGTCTTCGACCGACCGCGGCTTGCATTCGTCGCCGCCCTCGTCATGTCGGCAATTTTGCATTACGCGATCCTGTCCGGACTGTCGTTGCCGCGTCGTCCGCAAGTGCTGCCGCCATCGTTGTCGGTCACGCTGATCGAGTTGCTTCCGCAGCCGGAGCAGCAGACCGTCGTCGAACCGCCGCCGAAGCGTGCGGCGATCGTGTCGAAGCCGGCGGCTGCACGACCGCGGACACCCGTGCAGGCCACGGCGCCTGACGAAACCCCGCCGCAGAACGTCACCTCCAAGCCGGTGGAGGCAGTGATGATCGAAGACCCGGTCGTGGCCGAACCGGTACCGCCATTGATTCAACTGCCATCCCCATTGACGATCGAGACCGAACCCGTCGTCGTGCCGCGCTTGGAGGATGTTGCCGCGCAGGCCGGTGATCTTGTGCCGGTACCGCCATCCGCATCGGAAATGCTGACGCGCGGCATCGACGCGATCCGTTCCGGTGCGATCGGTGGCGAGGCCGAAACGCCGGCGTTCCGCCGCTCTGAGAACGCGTTGCCGGCCGGGCTGTTCGAGGGGGCATCTCAGTTGGTGGATGAGTCCGAGATGTTCCGCGACATCTACGGCGACGTGCGATTTACGCGTCGGCTGCCGAACGGCAAGTCGGTCTGTTTCGTCCTGCGGGAGTTTCTGTCGGTCGGCGATCAGCCGGTCATGATGTGGATGCACACGCGCTGCTGAGGCAGGGACGCGGGTACCCCGGCAAGAACGCCGCGTCAGCCGGAGAACGTCACCGGCATCTCCACCCGGAACACCGTACCGCGCCCGGGCCATGACGACACCGACAATCTGAAGCCGAGCAGGTCGCATTGCTTTTTCGCCAGAGCGAGTCCGAGTCCGTAACCGCGCGGATCGCGATGGGTGTCGTCGAAGCGGCGATAGGCCTCGAACAGTTGCGGCAGGCGTTCGGCGGGAATGCCGGGTCCGCTGTCCCACACCTCGATCACTCGTGAGCCGGTCCGGTGCCGCACGCCGACGACGATGCCTCCCCGCTCCGTGTAGCGCACGGCGTTCGACACCAGGTTGTCGACGATCGACTGCAACATCGCCGGGTCCGCCTCCACGACCGCGTGGGTCGGCACGAAACGCAGACGCAACGCCTTTTCGCGTGCGGGCGCTGAAAACTGTCCGGCACTGCGCGTAAACACCTCGTCGATGCGCAGTTGTCGTAGCGCCGGTCGCAAACTGCCGGATTCCATGCGCGAAAGATCGAGCAGGCGCGACAGCAGACCGCCCATGTCGCCGAGCGCCTGTTCCATGCCGGGCAGGGCGCGCGGCAGGCCCTCGGGCTGCGCCTTGACGTAGCCGAGATACAGGCCGAGCGCGTTGAGCGGATGCTTGAGATCGTGGCTGACGCCGGCCAGGAACATCGACTTGATGCGCAACGCTTCTTCCACCGCCGACTTCTCCTGCTGGAGATCCCGCACCAGGTCGGCGTTCTCGCGCCGCAGGCGGATGCTGTCGACGATCATGCGATGCACCGTCCGGTTGAAGAACGTGAGCGCGAAGATGCCGAAGATCATCACCACGGCACCGGTGGTGTAGACGTTGCCGCCGATCATCACTGCCTTGACGCCGAAAGGCACGACCGCCGGCCACACGAACCAGGAGAAGGCGCGCGGCAACGCCGCGAGCGTCGCCGTCGCCGATCCGGCCATGCCGAACACCATCGCCGCCGTCAGATAGTCCAGTGCGAGGCTCGATTCCTGATACAGGACCCATGGCACCGCACCCCAGCAAAGGCCGGACAGGCCCGCGAGGCGCGCGTGCAGGTTTTCCATGCGTATCGTCGCCGGCGCATCGCAGAGTCCCACGGTCTGCCGGTGTCGGTGGATCAGGCCGAGCCGACCAAGAGACACGACCGCAAGAGCGGCAAACCAGATCGCCGCCAGCCTGAACTCGGCCACCGACGGGTCGGACCACGCGAGATACAGCATGAACACGCCCATCGCCATCTGCGCTGGCAGGGCCGACCGGGCCTGGCGAAAGAACAGGCGCAGGCGCTCGCCGCGGTCGGCCGCGGCGTGTTCATGGGCGTCGTGCGGATCGTCCATCGTTGCGGCGCGCGGGCGTCTCACGAACGCCGGCGACGGTCGGTCTGCTGACGGCCGAGCACGTCCTTCGGTTTGGCGCGAAAGAACCAGTCGGGCGGCGTATCGCAGTTGGAGACGTATTTCTGTCCCCAGCGCGCGGCCTGTTGCAGTACCGGCAGGAGGTCGGCGCCTTTTTGCGTCAGCGTGTAGGCATGGCGCAGCGGCCGTTCCTGATAGGCATGCTTTTCGATGATGCCTTCCTCGACCAGTCGCCGCAGGCGGTTGCTCAGGATGTTGGTGGGAATGTTCTCGGGCGAGGCCTGAATTTCTCCGTACCTGTGTTTGCCTTCCATGACGTCGCGCAGGATCACCAGGGTCCACTTGTCGCCGATCAGATCGAGCGCGGCGGTGAGCGGGCAGCGGGATCGATGTGCTGCGGAAGGTTTGTCGCGTTTCATGCGCGGATTCTACGCCCCGTCGCCAGTGACTTGCAAAGCGCAAGTGAGCCGTCTAGAGTCGATGCTTGTGTTTTGCAAGTGACAACTCGTCAGGAGGGGACATGACATCGCGTATCGGTTCGTACGACTGGTCGGAGTCGACCAACGGCCTGTTGTCGAGACGCGACAAGGCGCGGGTGTTCGGCATGTTGCTCAGGTCGCAGCTGGCGCAACGCTGGACCCGGATCCTGCGCAGCGCCGGGGCGTATGAACGTCGCCTGGCGCGGGTCGATCTCGACCATGTGGCGGTGCCGGATTCGGCGATCGTCCGCGAGGCCGAGCGTGTGGCGGAACGGCTGTATTCGCGTGACTTGTACGCGCATTGCCAGCGTACCTTCGCCTTTGGCATGTTGCTGGGGCAATTTCACCGCGCGCACCCCGATCCGGAGCGGCTGTATCTCGGTTGTCTGTTCCACGACTTCGGGCTCACGCGGGCACATGCGGCCGAATCCGAGTGCTGCGGTTTCGAGCTAGTCGGTGCGCGGCAAGCGCGTCACTTCGCACACGAGCATGGATGGAGCGAGCGGCACTGCCGTTCCCTGTACGAATCCATCAGTCTGCATCTCAATCCCTGGCTGTCGATGTCCGCGCATGAAGCGGAAGCCGCGTTGCTGCAACGCGGTGCCATGCTCGACGTCATCGGTGCCGATCGTCATCTGATCCCGCTGCGGGAACTCGATCGCGTGCAGGCGCGTCATCCGCGTGACGGTTTCCGCGCCGCGATCCTCGCCAGCATGACGGACATCCGGCATCCACCCGATTCGCGTGCCGGGTTCCTGTTTCGATGTGGTTTCGCGTGCCTGGCCGGCAACAACCCGCTGGATATGACGGCGGAAGTGGGCCGATGAACGCGAGTGCGCTCGCCCTGCTGGGCTACGTCGTTTGGTTGCTCGTGCTGCTGACCGCGCTCATCGCGCAGCGCGTCGTCGTCACCGCGCGCACCGGCAAGCCCGCCAACAGCTACCTACCCGACGGCAGCGACGTCTCGCCATTCGCGCAACGCCTGTGCGGGGCGCATGCCAACTGTATCGAAAGCGCTCCGTTCATCGTTGCGCCTTTGTTGCTGGCACTCGCGACGGGGCATACGGACGTCACGGATCCACTCGCCTGCGTGGTGCTGGCGGCCCGCATCGCGCAGGCGTCGGTGCATCTGTGGTCGACCAGTGAGGCGGCCGTGAAGCTGCGGGCGGTGTTCTTCATCATGCAGGCCGCCATCGCGTTCTACTGGACGGTCGCGCTGTCGTTGCGGTTCGTTTGAATGATCGTCTGGGCATCGACTGGCGCGGGATTGCGCCTTATGCTCTAGCAGGATGTTGAAAAAGGGCTGTCCTGCCCTTTTTCAACGCGCCGCGCCCGGCACATGTCCGTGCGCGGCTGCGACGAATCAAACACTTATGTGTTTGATTCGCGAGCGAGGCATCTCTGCCTCGCCTTAGCAGGCTGTTTTCAACAGCCTGCTAGACGGACGTCCAGCGAAAAGGACGCAACCGGATGCCGCGGCGCCGATGCCGCGCAGATTCCGTTTCACGCCACAGGGAGGTTGGTCCGCCATGAAAATCCCGTTTCATCGTTTTGTCCGTGTGCTTCTGTGCGGTCTGCTCGCGATCGGCGGATCGGCGCTGGCCGAGTCGCCGCGTCTCATGCTCGCGACGGTCTGGGACAGGACCGACGATCCGTCCGGCTGGTGGTTGAGCGAGAAGTACGACGGCGTGCGCGGCTACTGGGACGGCAGGCAGATGCTGACGCGCAGCGGCGAGGTCATCGTGCTGCCGGATGGATGGCGCGCCGCATTGCCGCCGTTCCCGCTCGACGGCGAGCTATGGAGCGGGCGCGGCCGGTTCGGCGACACGCTGTCGGCCGTGCGGTCCGCGCAGCCCGGTCCGGGTTGGGACGACATCCGCTATCTCATCTTCGATGCGCCGGCGCAGCAAGGCCCGTTCGAGCGGCGCATGGACGTGGTGAAGCGATGGCTGGCGACGCATCCATCATCGCGCATCGCCGTCGTGGCGCAGACGCGCTGCACCGGCCGCGAACATCTGGAGCGCATGCTCGACGCCATCGAGGCGCAGGGCGGCGAGGGCGTGATGCTGCGCGCCGCCGGCTCGCCCTACGAGGTGGGCCGCAGCGCGCACCTGCGCAAGTACAAGCGCTTCGACGATGCCGAGGCGAAGGTCGTGGGCTACAAACCCGGCCAGGGCAAATACGCCGACATGGTCGGCTCGCTGCAAGTGGAACTGCCCGACGGCACGCGCTTCTTCGTCGGTACGGGTCTGAGCGACGCGGATCGGCGCGATCCGCCGCCGATCGGCAGCATCATCAGCTTCAAACATCAGGGCTGGACGCGCCACGGCAAGCCGCGCTTTCCGATCTACTGGCGGGTGCGCGAGCAATAGATGGATCTGCCGGCGTTCTCCCTACTTCCTCCACATTTCCCGACTAGGGTGCATGCCATCACCGACGGGTCGCTGCGGAGGTCGTCATGAACCGGATCGCAAGTCTGCTGTATGCGTTGACGTTTGCCATTGCCGTGTCGTCGTGTGGCGGAGGCGGTGGCAATGGGGAAACATCGAACGACGATGCCGGCAACGGCGATGCGGGCGGCACTGCACCGACCGCGTCGCTGTCGGTGCGGGCGCTCGAGCGCAATACGCTGATGGCCGTGGCGGAGATCGTGCTGTCCGAGCCGGGCACGATCGCGATCGAGCTCGCTTCCGCGGCGACCGGCACGCGTCGCATCGACTACCCCGGCAGCGCCGGTACGCATGTCGTGACGGTGGTCGGCATGCGGCCTTCGACGGCGTACTCGCTGGTCGCCGTCGCGGAACTCGCGTCGGGTGGCAGCGCCACCAGCGAGGCGGTCGGGTTCACCACCGGCGCGTTGCCGGACGGGGCGCCGAGCGTGGTGCTGGACACGTCCAGTGCGCAGAGTGTCGGCGGCGTGACCCTGTTCGGTTACGGCGTGGGGCAGCGCAGCGACGCCGCCGCGCCGCTGTACTGGGGCGTGGACGAGGAGGGCGTGATCGTCTGGTATCTGCACGACACGTCGGTCACGCGCGCCGATCCGCTGATCCGCGCGCTGGACGACGGCAACCTGCTGGTGGTGCTGGAGAACGAGGCGCGCATCGTCACGCCGGCGGGTGAGACGGTCGCCAGTCGCGACCTGTCGGCGGTGACCGGTTTCCATCACGACGTCGTCCTGCTGTCCGACGGCCATCTCGTTGCGCTCGGCCAGGAACGCGTGACGATCGACGGCGTGACGTTGTGGAACGACACCATTCACGAACTCGACGCGGCCGGCAACGAGGTCTGGCGCTGGTCGGCTGCCGAACATCTCGACACCGGGCGTTTCCCCGGCGCGCTGTCGACCACCGAGACGCGCGGCGGTCTGGACTGGAGTCACGCCAATGCGCTGTTCGCGGTCGATGGTGAGGACGCGCTGCTGTTCTCTTCGCGCTCGCAGGGCTGGGTGGTCAAGATCGATCGCAGCAGCGGCGATGTACTGTGGATACTCGGCGACGGCGCCGGAACCTCGCCGGGTTTCGACGCGCCGTTCTTCGGCCTGAACGCGGGCAGCTGGTTCACCGCTCAGCATGCGCCGATGATCGACTCGGACGGGCATCTGCTGCTCTACGACAATCGCAACGAGAGCGGCGGCGCGAGCGCCAACAGCCGCGTGGTCGCCTATGCGCTCGACGAGACGGCGATGGCCGCGAGCCAGCAATGGGAATACGTCGTGCCCAAATACACCGCATCGCTCGGCGACGTGGACGAGATCGCCGCAGGCCACCGTCTGGTATGCGCCGGCGGTCCCGCGCCCGGCGACGATCACGTGCGGGTCATCGAGATCGGCGGCGGCGACACGCCGACCGCGCTGTGGGGCATCATCGTCGACGCCCCGGTGTATCGCGCCGAGCGCGTGGCCTGGGCCGGGTTTCGATAGCGACCGTTGTATCCGACGCATACCCGGCAGCGCCGCGTCGTCGCGCCTTGCCAGAGGATCGGAAAACCGCACACTCGAACGCAGTTCAACTGCGGTTTCCCGGTTGAACCTGGGTTGAAGGCTTGTGCCGGGCGTCCGATAATTCTCCGCCTCGTCGAATTTCCGCCGATTCCCGCGCTCGCCGCCTGTCCTTGGCCGATCCGTCCGTGGCAGGACGGATCGTGATGCCGCGTTTGCGCGATGGATGCATTCACAGGGAGAAGAAGGCATGAACCGCCTGAACATGATGGTCTGTCCGCACGATACGGCCAAACTTCCCGAGCGCTGGTTTCGCTTCGCTCAGCATCTGAGCCACCACTTGTCGAATGTCGTGCACTTCGAGCCGAGCCTCGACTTTGCCGAATTCGATGCGAAGGTCGGCCAGGCCGATCTGGTGTATGCCAATCCGCAACACGCGCTGTGACTCACTTCGGAACGCGGTTTCATTCCCGTCGCACGCGCCAGCAACCTCTACGACGAGGCCGTGCTCGTGACCTGCGCCGAGTGCGAGGCCGGGGAGATCGATTTCCATCAGGCGGAGGTGGCGACCGTGGAGCCGATGCTGGTCACGCGCGTCGCCTGCGTCGCGCTCGGCCGCAAGGGCATCGTGCCGGCGACGCTCCAGTCGTGCAGCAGCTGGATGGGCGTGGTGCATGCGCTGTACCGCGAGCGGGCGCGGCTCGGCATCCTGTACAAGGATTTCTACGAGGACATGTCCGAACTGAGCCGCAGCACGGTGCGGATGATCGGCGAGACCTCAGAACGCAGTGTCTATCACTGCTTCATGCTCGCGCCGCGGCACGCCGCTCTGGCCGAGGGGCTGCGGCAGGCCATGCTCGGCATGGCCGACGAAGCGGATGGCGCGGACATCCTCGCGCGCCTGCACATGGAACGCCTGGTCGCGGTGGCGCCTGCCGACCTCGAGGTGATACGCAGTCTGCGCGGCTGAATCCGCCGCGTTGAGTTCAGGCGGAGCGCCGGCGCAGCCGCGCCTTGATGCGGCTCAACGCAACCGGCGTGATGCGGACGTAGCTCGCAATGTCCTTCTGCGGAATCCTGTCCGCGATGTCGCGGAAGTCTTCGATGAAACGCAGATAACGCCGTTCGGCGAGCAGTACGCCGAGTACCGGCAGCAGGTGCGTCGCTGGTTGTAAGCCGGGTCAGGTCCTGCGTCCCAACCAGCGCGCCCGCGCCAGCCAGCGTTCGCGACGCTGCGGAGCTGATCCGCGCAGCGGCCCGAAGTCCGAGATCTGTACGGGGCTGATGCCGCAGAATTCCAGGATGGTTCGCCGCATCTGTTGATGGCCTGGCATGCGGTAGACCCAGCGGTAGTACCACGGCGGCGTGTCCATGCTGACCAGCAGTCGTGCGGAACGGCCCGTCAACAGGCGATCCCAGAAGGCCGAGTCCCTGCGATATCTGAACGCGAATCCGGGCAGGAAAACGCGGTCGAGGAAGCCCTTCAACAGTGCCGGCATCGCACCCCACCAGATGGGGTACACGAATACCAGATGCTCGGCCCACAGGATGTCGGCCTGCGCGGCGACGAGGTCGGGTTCGAGCGCCTGAATGCGCCGGTAGCCCTGGTGCAGGATCGGATCGAAGTCGAGTTCGCCGAGCCGCAGCCAGCGCAGTTCGTGACCGGCCTCGCGCAGGCCCTGTGCATGGGCCTCGGCCAGCGCGGCGCAGAAGCTGTCGGCATCCGGATGGCCGAGCAGGATCAATACGCGTTTGCTCATGTCGGATGTCCCGCATCGTCGAGGTTTCGAAGCAGCGCGATCGCGAGCAAGACGACCACGACCTCGGTGCCGAGGAACGCGATCATGAAGCCGTTCGCTGCACCCGCCGCGAACATGCCGTACAGCCGCGCGCCGGCCAGCGGCAGCGTGACGTACAGGACGGCCAGCAGGCCGGATCGCAGGCGCGACGCATCCATCGCGTGACGGGTGAACAGAATGCCGAGCCCCAGTGCGACGCCGCCACAGGTGGCGCGCATGTCGGTCAGCGCGTCGGGCGTCGCGGGGACGGCGCCGGTGAACAGGCCGGAAAAGAGCACCGGCGCGAACACGAAACCGAGTCCGAAGAGTGCGAACGCCACGCCGTTCAGCATCAGGAAGCGGGCCGTCCAGCGCCTGCCGTGGTTGTGAATGGGTGTCTCGTGCACGTGGATGCCCCTGGGTCGTCGGGTGCTTGTGTGGTTGGGTGCTTGCCAGAATTCGACCGGCCGGCCTACTGTAACGACCCATGTCTTCCTGCCCCATGACCCCAGCGGACATTCCCTTGTCCCGCGCCGCCAGGATGCGCGTTCCGAATCACGCCTGC
>JAQVJI010000055.1 GCA_028695255.1 Chromatiales bacterium
GCATTTCGCGTGGAGGTCCAGAACCATGTCGCTTTCCATTGCCGGCCGCGCCGTCGCGGTCCTGCTGTCATCCCTGCTGTTCATGCTGCTCGTTGCCTGTGGTGGCGAGACGCCTTCGTCCGCCAGGTCGAGCGAAACGCTCGCACAGACGCTGGATGACACCGCCGTCGAGCATGCGCTGAAGCATGCCGATCCCACTTACGTCTGCCCCATGCATCCGCAGATCGTGCGCAACGAGCCGGGCAGTTGTCCGATCTGCGGCATGGATCTGGTGTTGCAGAAGCCGCGTGCCGCCGCCGGTGCCGGCGCGCCGGAAGTGGCGCTCGACGGCCGCACGACGCAAAACATGGGCGTGCGCACGACGCAGGTCGAGCGCGGCACCTTGTGGAAATACATCGAGACCGTCGGCTATGTCGGTTACGACGAGGACGCGCTCGCGCACGTGCATGCGCGCAGCGCCGGCTGGGTCGAGAAACTGCGCGTGACGGCCGTCGGTGAGCGCGTGCAGCGCGGTCAGGTGCTGTTCGAGTGGTACTCGCCGCAGCTCGTGCTGGCGCAGGAGGAGTTTCTGATCACCTTGCGCGGCCTGCGCGCCGACGACCCCGCATCCAGCCGCCTGGTGCGCGCGGCGCGTGATCGCCTGCGTCTGCTGAGCGTGCCGGAGTCGGCGATCGACGCTCTGGAACGCTCGCGCCAGGTGCGCCGTTCGCTGCCGTTCCCGTCGCCGCACACCGGCGTGGTCGGCGCCATCGGTCTGCGCGAGGGCATGTACGTGATGCCGGAAACCGAGCTGTACACGCTGGCCGACGTGTCGAGCGTGTGGGTGATGGTCGACGTGTTCCAGCATCAGCTCGACTGGGTGAGTGTCGGGCGCGCGGCCGAGATGCGCGTCGACGCGCTGCCCGGACGCAGTTTCGACGGCGAGGTCGACTACGTCTATCCGGAGCTCGATCCGGTCACGCGCACGCTCAAGCTGCGGCTGCGCTTCCCGAATCCGGACGGTGCGCTGAAGCCGAACATGTTCGCCGACGTGGTGATCTACGGCGGTCCCAGGGGCGAGGTGCTGACGCTGCCGCGCGAGGCGGTGATTCCGGCACCGGAGGGTGCGCGCGTGGTGAAGGTGCTGGGCGAGGGACGTTTTCAGCCGGTGCCGGTCGCGACCGGCATGTCGAGCGGCGGGAGGACGGAAATCCTCTCCGGTCTGGCGGAAGGCGACGAGGTGGTGATCTCGGGCCAGTTCCTGATCGATTCCGAGTCGAGTCTCCAGGCGAGTTTCCTGCGCATGGGACCGGCCGCGGCAGAGGCCGCGGACGACAGCGCGCATCGGCACTGAGGGCACGGCCATGATCGAACGCATCATCCACTGGTCGCTCGCCAACCGCCTGCTGGTGCTGCTGGCGGCGATCATCGTCACCGGCTGGGGCGTCGTGTCGCTGCAGCGCACGCCGCTCGACGCCATTCCCGACCTGTCCGATACGCAGGTCATCATCCGCGCCAGCCTGCCCGGCCAGTCGCCGCAGGTGATCGAGGATCAGGTGACCTATCCGCTGTCGACCACCATGCTCGCGGTGCCGGGCGCGGCCACCGTGCGCGGCTATTCATTCTTCGGCGACAGCTACGTATACATCCTGTTCGAGGACGGCACCGATCTGTACTGGGCGCGCTCGCGCGTGCTGGAGTATCTGAGCCAGGCGGTGGCGAACCTGCCCGAGGGGACCGACGTGCGGCTCGGTCCGGACGCCACCGGCGTCGGCTGGGTGTACCAGTACGCGCTGGTCGACCGCAGCGGACGCCACGATCTCGCGCAGCTGCGCAGTCTCCAGGACTGGTTCCTGCGCTTCGAGTTGCAGGCGCTGCCGGGCGTGGCCGAGGTGGCGAGCGTCGGCGGCATGGTCAAGCAGTATCAGGTGACGGTCGATCCGCAGCGCCTGCGCGCCTTCGGCATCGCGTTGCCGCGTCTGCGCGACGCACTGCGCGACGCCAACGTCGAGGCCGGCGGTTCGGTGATGGAGCTGGCCGAGGCCGAATACATGATCCGCGGCCGCGGCTATCTCGAATCGGTGGAGGACATCGAGCGCATCCCGGTCGGCGTCGGGCCGCAGGGCACGCCGATCCTGTTGCGCGACCTGGCGCAGGTCGCGATCGGCCCGGCGCCGCGGCGCGGCGTGGCGGAGCTGGACGGCGAGGGCGAGGTGGTCGGCGGCATCGTCGTCATGCGTCACGGCGAGAATGCGCGCGCGGTGATCCAGCGCGTCAGGGAACGGCTGGAACAGCTCGCGCCCGGCCTGCCGGAGGGCGTCGAGGTGGTGACCACCTACGACCGTTCCGATCTCATTCAGCGCGCGGTCGACAATCTCACCACCAAGCTGGTCGAGGAATTCATCGTCGTTGCGCTGGTGTGTCTGGCGTTCCTGTTCCACCTGCGCTCGGCGCTGGTCGCCATCGTCAGCCTGCCGCTCGGCGTGCTGATGGCCTTCGTCGTCATGCAGGCGCAGGGTATCAACGCCAACATCATGTCGCTCGGCGGCATCGCGATCGCGATCGGCGCGATGGTCGACGCCGCGATCGTGATGATCGAGAACGCGCACAGGCATCTCGAACGCTGGCGTGCGCAACACGGCAGCACGGCGACGGGTGCGGATCACTGGCAACTGATCGCACGCGCCTCGGTCGAGGTCGGGCCGGCGCTGTTCTTCTCGCTGCTCGTGATCACGTTGAGCTTCCTGCCCGTGTTCACCTTGCAGGCGCAGGAAGGACGATTGTTCGCCCCGCTCGCCTTCACCAAGACCTATGCGATGGCGGCGGCGGCCGGACTCGCCATCACGCTGGTGCCGGTGCTGATGGGCTATTTCATCCGCGGCCGCATCCCGGGCGAACAGGCCAATCCGCTCAATCGCTTTCTGATCCGTCTCTACCGGCCCGCGCTTGCGGCGCTGCTCGATCGTCCGCGCGCGACATTGGCGTTGGCGCTGCTGCTCACGCTCTCGCTTGCGGTTCCGTTGTCGCAGCTCGGCGGCGAGTTCATGCCGGAACTGGAGGAGGGCGATCTGCTGTACATGCCGACCACGCTGCCCGGCGTGTCGGTCGGCAAGGCGCGCGAACTGTTGCAGCAAACCGACCGTCTGATCGCGACCGTGCCCGAGGTGGCGCGCGTGTTCGGCAAGGTCGGTCGTGCCGATACCGCCACCGATCCCGCGCCGCTGACGATGATCGAGACCACCATCCTGCTCAGGCCGAAACACGAATGGCGGCCCGGTGTCACGCTCGACGACGTGATCGCGGAACTGGATGCCAAGGTGCAGTTCCCCGGCCTCACCAACGCCTGGGTGCAGCCGATCAAGACCCGCATCGACATGCTCGCCACCGGCATCCGCACGCCGGTGGGCGTGAAGATCGCGGGCGACGATCTGGCGGAGATCCAGCGCATCGGCACCGAACTCGAACGCGTCATCGGCGGCATCGAGGGCGTCGGCTCGGTGTATGCCGAGCGCGTGATCGGCGGGCGCTACGTCGAGGTGATTCCAGACCGCGTGCGCGCCGCGCGCTACGGCCTCAGCGTCGGTGACATCAATGGCATCGTGAGCATGGCGGTCGGCGGCATGAACGTGACGACGAGCGTCGAGGGACGCGAGCGCTATCCGGTGAATCTGCGCTATCCGCAATGGCTGCGCGACGATCCGGAGCGCCTGCGCGAACTGCCGCTGGTCACGCCCGGCGGTGCGCAACTGCCGCTCGGCGCGGTGGCCGAGGTGAGGATCACCGACGGGCCGCCGATGATCCGCAGCGAGAATGCGCGCCTGAACGGCTGGGTGTTCGTCGACGTGCGCGACAGCGACCTCGCGGGTTTCGTCGATCGCGCGCGCCGCGCCGTGGCCGAACAGGTGCCGCTGCCGCCCGGCTATTCGCTGACCTGGACCGGCCAGTACGAATACATGCAGCGCGCCGCCGAACGTCTGCGGCTGGTGGTGCCGCTCACCATCGCGGCGATCTTCATCCTGCTCTATCTCGCGTTCCGGCGCGTCGGCGAGGCGCTGCTGGTGATGCTGTCGCTGCCGTTCGCGCTGGTCGGCGGCTTCTGGCTGCTGTGGGCGCTCGGCTACAACCTGTCGGTGGCGGTCGCGGTGGGTTTCATCGCGCTGGCGGGCGTGGCAGCCGAGTTCGGCGTCGTGATGTTGTTGTATCTCAACCATGCAGCGGCCGAGTGGCGCGCAGAGGGGCGATTGAAGACGCTCGCCGATCTGCGCCAGGCGGTGATGGAGGGTGCGGTGCTGCGCGTGCGGCCGAAGGCGATGACGGTGGCCGTCATCTTCGCCGGCCTGTTGCCGATCATGTTCGGCAGCGGCGCGGGATCGGACGTCATGCGCCGCATCGCCGCGCCGATGATCGGCGGCATGATCACCGCGCCGCTGCTGTCGCTGTTCGTGATCCCGGCGATCTATCTGTTGTGGCACGGCAGACGGCTGCCGCGCGACGGGTGACGGCGGACGTCACTCGGCGAGCAGGCAGGCGCGCAGGTTGGCGGCGAGGTCGTCCATCAACCGGAACCAGGCATCGGTGCCGGGCGGCAGCGTCGATCCGATCGGGTCGAGCACGCCGGTGCGCGCGCCCGTGCCTTCGATCAGCGTGGCGACGATGGCCGGCTTGAACTGCGGTTCGCTGAAGACGCAGATCGCCTGCGTCGCCTGGATGCGCGCGCGGATCTCGCGCAGGCGTTTCGCGCCGGGTGCGCGCGATGGATCGACGGTGATCGAGCCGGCGGGCGTCAGGCCGTAGTGGTCCTCGAAATAGTGGTAGGCGTCGTGGAACAGGATGTAGGGCCGGTCCTTGACCGCTGTGAGCGCGTCGCCGAGTCGTCGGTCCATGGCGTCGATGCGTTCGAGCAGGCGTCCGGCATTTGCTTCGTAGCGCGCGGCATTCGGTGCATCCAGACGCGCCAGCACGTCGGCCACATGGCGCACGATGCGGCGCGCGTTCTCGGGCGACAGCCAGATATGGGCATCGACGCCTTCGTGCTCGTGGTCGTGGTCGTGTTCGTGCCCACGTTCGGACTCGGCATGCTCGTGTCGTTCCCATACGCCGCCCTCGCGCAGCGGCAGCGTGTGCAGCGCCGCGTCGTGCAGCAGTTCGATGCGTTCGACCCGTTCCGGCAGGGCTTCGAGCGGCCGTTCGAGGAAGGTCTCCAGCGCCTCGCCGACGTGGATCACCAGGTCGGCCTGTTGCAGTCGCCGCATGTCGGACGGGCGCATCGCGTAGTCGTGCGGCGAGGCGTTGGCCGCGAGCAGCAGCTCCGGTTCCGCCACGCCGTCCATCACGCCGCTGACGAGCGCATGGATCGGCTGGATGCTGACGACGACGCGCGGCGCGGCGAGGGCCGTGCCGGCGAACAGTAAAAGCGCGAGGCCGAGCAGCGGCGGGATGCGGGTGCGGATGGAGTGCGATAATGCGTTCATGGTCGTGATCCGTCTTCGTCGGTCCAATGGTATCGGGTGGTCAGATCGGTCCGTAGGAGCGGCGGCAGCCGCGACGGCGAGGGTCGGTCGTGGTGCCGGCCCGGTCGCGGCTGTCGCCGCTCTCGCAAAGGTAATAACATAACATTTTCGGTCCAATCTTCACCCTCAGGAATCCTCCGGACAATACGCATGCCTTCGACCGCCCTCCGTACCGACCCCGATGCCCCGCTGATCGAGGCGCATGACGTCTCGTTGTCCTTCGGCGGGCGCGAGGTGCTCCAGCACGTCGATCTGTCGCTCAGGTCCGGCGACATCATCACCCTCATCGGGCCGAACGGCGCGGGCAAGACCAGCCTGCTGCGTATCCTGCTCGGTCTGCAGGTGCCGACCTCGGGCAGCGTCGCGCGCCGGCCGGGTCTTCGCATCGGCTACATGCCGCAGCGCGTCGCCATCGATCCGGTGCTGCCGCTCACGGTACGGCGCTTCCTCGGTCTCGGCGGCCGTTACGGCCGCGCGCAACTGATTGCAGCGCTGGAGGAGAGCGGCGTACCGCATCTGCTGGACCAGCCGGTGCAGAGCGTGTCGGGCGGCGAGATGCAGCGCGTGCTGCTGGCGCGTGCGCTGCTGCGCGAACCCGACCTGCTGGTACTCGACGAACCCGCGCAGGGCGTCGACGTGACGGGCCAGGGCGAGGTGTTCCGGCTCATCGCGCAACTGCGCGACCGCCACGGCTGCGGCGTGCTGATGGTCTCGCACGAACTGCATCTCGTGATGGCCGCGGCCGATTCGGTGCTGTGTCTCAACCGCCACGTCTGCTGCACCGGCCGGCCCGAGGCCGTGAGCCGGCATCCGGAATATCTGCGCCTGTTCGGGCCGATGGACACGCGCGGTCTGGCCGTCTACACGCACCACCACGATCATCACCATGCGCCGGACGGCAGTGCGATCTACGACGATCCGGACAAGACGCCCTGTGACGAGTGCGTGCACGGCGACCGGCGCGAGGAGGCCCGCTGATGGACGATTTCCTGCTGCGCGCGCTGGCCGGCGGCATCGCTGTCGCGCTGGTCGCCGGGCCGCTCGGTTCCTTCGTCGTGTGGCGGCGCATGGCCTATTTCGGCGACACGCTCGCGCATTCCGCGCTGATGGGCGTCGCGCTCGGTTTCCTGCTCGGCATCAGCCACAACCTCACGGTGATCGTCGTCTGTCTCGCGCTCGCGCTGCTGCTGGTCGGCCTGCAACGTCAGCGCCGGCTCGCCACCGACACGCTGCTCGGCATCCTCGCCCACAGCGCGCTGTCGCTCGGTCTGGTCGCGATCGCCTTCCTGCACGACGTGCGCGTCGATCTCGTCGCCTACCTGTTCGGCGACATCCTCGCCGTCACGCAGACCGACCTGTACTGGATCTACGGCGGCGCGATCTGCGTGCTTGCGGTGCTGGCGCTCATCTGGCGGCCGTTGCTGTCGATCACCGTGCACGAGGAACTCGCGCGCGTCGAGGGCGTGCCGGTGACGTTGGTGACGCTGGTGTTCATGCTGCTCATCGCGCTCGTCATCGCGGTCGCGATGAAGGTGGTCGGCATCCTGCTCATCACCTCGCTCATGATCATCCCCGCCGCCGCCGCGCGGCGACTGGCCGCCACGCCCGAACAGATGGCCGCGCTCGCGGGCGCGATCGGCTGCATCGCCGTGGCGGGCGGTCTGTGGGGCTCGCTGCGCTGGGATACGCCCGCCGGTCCCTCGATCGTGGTCGCGGCGATGCTGCTGTTCCTGCTGGTGTACGCGCTGCCGAGGTCGGTTGCGAAACAGGGCTAGGTCACAGGCTGTGTCCGCATGCACCCCGCGTGGGTTTCGTTCCTCAACCCACCCTACGCCCGTTTGTGGTTTGTAGGGTGGGCAAGCGCAAGCATGCCCACGCGGTGGCGGTGTGCGAAGCAACGTCGCGTGTGTTTCGTTCCTCAACCCATCCGTCGTTACGATCGGTTCAAAACGCCACCAGCAGGCTGGTGACGGCGACCAGCGTGCCGATCAACGCGCCGGCCAGCACGTCGCTCGGATAGTGCAGGCCGAGCACCAGGCGCGACATCGCGACCAGCGATGCGAAGGGCACGACGATCCACGCCCATTGCGGGTAATAGGCGAGCAGCACGATGCTGAAGCCGACCGCGTGCATGGTGTGGCCGGACGGGAAACTGAACTGGTCGAGCGGCGCGACGCTGCGGAAGATGTCGCCGTTCAGATGCAGCGGGCGGTCGCGCAGCGTGGTGGTCTTGAGCCACTTGTAGACCGGCAGCGACAGCAAACCGACCAGGCCCATGTGCAGGCTCACCGGCAGGGCCTCGATGCCGTGGATGAAGGGCAGCATCAGCATCAGCACGTACCAGAACACGCCGTCGCCGAGCCGGCTCACGGTGCCGAACGTACGGCTCAGCAGGCGCCGGTGGTTGATGCGGTTGAAGGCCAGACAGAGCGGGATTTCCGCTTCACTCATGCGTTGCAGCAGCGGGCGCATGTCGTTCACCTCGTTTCTTCAGATGTGCTTCGAACAGGTCTTCCAGGCGCGCGTGGATGCGCTGCCAGTCGAGCGGCAATGCATCGTTGCGTGCCGCATGGCGCAGGCGCGCAATCAATTCCGGTGACGTGGCCATCTCACGCGCCAGCGCGACGAAGCGGCCGGCGTCGTCGAAGGGCGCGAGCAGCGCGCTTTGCTCGTGCCGCAGGTGTTCGCGCGCGGCGGCGTAGTCGTAGGCGACGATCGCAAGCCCGCTCGCCATCGCCTCGATGACCACGTTGCCGAAGGTCTCGGAGGTCGACGGGAACAGGAACACGTCGCCGGAGGCGTAGTGGCGCGCAAGGTCCTCGCCGGTGCGCATGCCGCAGAAGACGAAGTCCGGATTGAGCCGTTTCAGTTCGGCGGTGGCCGGACCGTCGCCGACCAGGACGAAACGCAGTTTCGGATTGCGCGTCTGCATGGCGCGGAAGCCCTCGACCGCGAGCCCGAGATTCTTTTCCGCCGCCAGCCGGCCGACGTAGAGCACGACGGTCTCGTCGTCGCCGACGCCCCATGCCTCGCGCAAGGCCGGATCGCGGCGTTGCGGATGAAACAGCGTGGTGTCGACGCCGCGCGCCAGTACTTCGCAGTTGTCGAAACCGCGCGCGGCGAGATCGCGGCGCAGGGCCTCGGTCGGTACCAGCGTGCAGTCGGTGCGGTTGTGGAAGCGACGCAGATAGCGCTGGATCAGCGGTTCCAGCAACCCCATGCGGTAATAGCGGCTGTAGCTGTGGAAGTTGGTGTGGAAGCCCGACAGCACCGGGATGTCGAGTCGTCTGGCGGCGCTGAGCGCGGAGGCGCCGAGCGGTCCTTCGGTGGCGATGTAGACCGCGTCCGGCGTCTGCCGGCGCCAGCAGCGCAGCAGCAGGCCGCGCGCCGGCAGCCCTAGATGCAGGCCCTTGTAGCCCATGATCGGCAGACCGGCAACGCGCCGTTCGGTGAGGCGCGCGTGCGGCGGCGAGAGTACGTCGTCCGCACCCTGATGGGGCCGCACCAGATGCACGCGATGACCGCGTGCGAGCAGACCCTGCACGATGTGATGCAGCGTATGGGCGACGCCGTTGATCTCGGGCGGATAGGTTTCGGTGACCAGGGCGACCGACATCGAACTGTCATGATGTCGGGTGTTTTCGTTTGCCGGATCGTGCGTCTGCCGCTCGATCCGGCCGAAATTCATGCGGAGTCGCTCCGTTGCGGCAGGGTGCGCGGGTCATTGCCGTCGAGCAACGCGCGCACGTCGTCGTGCGCGGCCTCGGACAGTGCACGGCGGTCGCCCGCGGCGGCGATCACGCGGCCGAAATGCACTTCGACCGGCAGGTATTTTTCGCCCAGGATGCGCAGCGCATGCGGGAGCAGTCTGTCGTCGCCGATGAAGGGCGCAGGCGATGCGCGGCCGTCGATCGCCGGATAGCGCAATGCCAGCGGTTGCACCGCGCAGCCCGAGAGCTGCGCGGCGGCGAACAGCCGCGGATGGAAACGGCGCACCTCGCGCCCGTCGGTGGTGGTGGCCTCGGGGAAGAACAGGATGCGGCGACCGCGCTTGAGGTGCCAGGTCATTTGTTCCGCCGTGCGATTGGCCGCGTCGCGTCCGCCGCGTTCGATGAACAGCGTGCCGGTGCGGCGCGCGAGCCAGCCGGCCACCGGCCAGGCGGCGACCTCGGCCTTGGATACGAAGCCGACTTCGGTCAGCGAACCGATGAGCGGGATGTCGAGCCAGGAGATGTGGTTGGCGACCAGCAGTACCGGCGCCGCGGCCGGTTCGCCGCGCACGCTGATGCGCAGGCCGAGGATGCGGCACAGGCCGACGAACCAGCGGCGCGTGATGTCCTGCAAGCGCGGCGACGGCAGACCCTGCGGCACGGCACTGCCGTGCAGGGCGGACAGCATCAGCCCGAGCGCCAGGTAGGGCGCGAGCAGCGCCAGCCTATAGATTCGCCGCCACAGCTTCATAGGTGACCGGCGGCGTGGGGACGCTGCGCAGGAAGTGTCGTTGATAACGCATCGGCAACTGGCGCATGTCGAGCAGGATGAATACGTCGGCGACGTTGAAGTCGGGATCCCAGCAGGCCTCGCCGCAGATGCGGGCGCCGAGACGCAGATAGGCCTTGAGCAATGGCGGCATGGTGGCTGGGGATGGTTGTACCGGTCCGAGGTTCGGCAGCGCCAGGCGCGGCGCGACGCGCTGGTGCTCGGGCGACAGGTGTTTCTCTCGCAACCGGCCCATGATGGCATGCGCCTGATGACCGCCGTCCTGCATGCCGATGCTGGCGCAGCCCATCATGTAGTCCATCCGATGCGTCGCCATGAAACGGGCCAGCCCGGACCATAGCACGCCGATCGCGGCGCCGCTGCGGTAGTCCGGGCGGATGCAGGTGCGGCCGACCTCCATGACGCGCCCCGGCAGGCGCCGGATCGCGCCGAGATCGAACTCGCTCTCGGAGTAGAAGCCGCCGGCCAGGCGCGCCTGCGCGTCGGTAAGGATGCGGGTGGAGCCCACGATCTCGCCCGTGTCGGTCTCGCGCACCAGCAGGTGATGGCACCAACGGTCATATTCATCTTCGTCGATGCCGGCCTGTGCGCTCTTGAGCCGCGCGCCCATCTCGCTGGCGAAGATGTCGTAACGCAGACGCTTCGAGGCCAGGATGTCCTGCTCGGTGGTGGCAAGTTCGGTGCTGAGAATGCTGCCGGTGACGTCCCACGCGGCATCGTCGATCTGCACGGCGGTCTGCATCGGTAGAGGCTCCTTGATCGGTTGGCCCCCATCCTATGTAGCGCTGTTTTCAGTTGCATGACGACGAAGTGACGGTTGGGTTAAGACGGACTGAAGCCCGGGTGTACGGGCGGTCTCGTTCCCGTTGCAGGGTGGTTGCGGTCGGTGTGCGGGCGATTCTGCGGCGTGCGTACCGGTTGCGGACCGACCGTCCGGTCAGTACCATCGGGCAGTCACCCTCGAAGGATTGGAGTCTTCCCATGCCGCATACCGCCACTGTCACCGCCCTGTCCGATCATCACGCCCGCAACGAGGGCGATGGGATGCAACGCATACTCGCCGCCGCGCTCGACCTGTTCGCGATCCACGGTTTCGACCAGGTATCGGTCAACGCCATCGCCGACAAGGCCGGCGTGAGCAAGGCCAACGTGTTCCATCACTTCAAATCCAAGAACGACCTCTATCTCGCCACCCTGCGCGAGGCCTGCCGCGAGACGCGGGAGAGCCTCGATGTGTTGTCCGGCACCGACGGCGATATCGGCGAGCGCCTGACGCGCTACATGCGCGAGCATCTGCTGGCGATGCTGCGCAACGAACAGGAGACGCGCCTCGTGTTGCGCGAAGTGCTCGACAACAGTCCCGGCAAGGCACGCGCGCTGGCCGAGGACGTGTTCAAGGATCGCTTCGAGATCCTGGTCGGCGTGATCCGCGAGTGCCAGTCCAAGGGACTGCTGCGGGACGGTATCGACCCGGCCTTCGTGGCCGTGATGCTGACCGGCGCCAACGTGTTCTATTTCCAGTCGCGCGAGATCATGCGGCATTTCCCCGGCATCGATTTCGCCACCGAGCCCGAGCGCTACAGCGAAAAATTCATGGACGTGCTGCTGAACGGCATCGGGGTGAAGTAGCGGGCCTGTGGGAGCGGCCTACGGCTTTCCGTGTAGCCCGTTCCTCTGGGTGATCGCATCCCGTAACGCCGCGCGCTCGCGCAGCGGCTCCGAGCAGGTCGTGCCGCGGCAGACATAGGCCACGACCTCGTCCTGCGGGGTCTTGTCGGCGAGTGCCGACGGCAGATCCGAGGCGTCGTCGGGAATCGCGAAACACAATCGCCCCGGCGCATAGGGTGCGAGGCAATCGCGCTGCCACGCCGGCATCGCGTCGGCCCGCCCGCGCAGGATCAGCAGCGTGGGCGGATCGAGATGTTCCTCCAGCGCGGTGACCAGTGTGCAATGCGCGGCCGGCGAGTGCCGCAGCGCCGCTGCCGCCGCGCGCAGCGCGCGCTCCGATGCCTCCAGATAGCGCGGTTCCACCAGCAGCCAACCCAGTCGCGCCAGTGCCACGGTTGCCACGCCGTAGCCGGCCGGCGTCGCCTCGTCTTCCAGCGTGCGCGGACGCTGGATCAGACGTTCGTGGTCGTCGGCAGTGAAATAGAAACCGCCGTGCTCGCGATCCTCGAAATGGCCGAGGATGCGTTCGGTGAGCCGGACGGCAAGATCGAGATCCTCGGCGCGCCAGCGCAGTTGCAGCAGTTCGAGCAGCGCGTCGAGCAGGAAGGCGTGATCGTCGAGATAGGCCGACAGATGCGTGCGGCCATTCTTGTGGGTGGCGTACAGGCGATCGTCGCGCCACAGCGTTTCGCGCAGAAAATCGACGGCTCCGGTGGCGAGCCGTTCCGCCGTCGCATCGTCGAGATGGCGTGCGGCGATGGCGAGGCCGCGGATCATGAGTGCGTTCCAACTGGTCAGGATTTTGTCGTCGCGGCCCGGTCGCACGCGTTGGTTGCGCACGTCCAGCAGCGTGGCGCGCGCACGTTCGAGCGTGGCGGCGAGCGCGTCCGGCGTCATGCCGAACTCCTGCGCGACCTTGTCGGCGTCGACCCAGCCGTGCAGATGCCAATGGCCCTCGAAGTTGGCCGGGCGGTCGAGGCCGTAGCGGCGCGCGAAGGGCTTGAAGTCGTCGCCGAGCAGGGCCTTCACCTCGTCGCGTTCCCAGACGTAGAACTTGCCTTCGTGGCCCTCCGAGTCGGCATCGAGGCTGGAGCAGAACGCGCCTTCGGGCGTGCGCATCTCGCTGTCGGCCCAGCGCACGATGTCGCGCGCGACGTCGGCGAAATACGCGTCTCCCGTGACGGCGTGTGCCTGCGCGTACAGCGCCAGCAACTGGCCGTTGTCGTACAGCATCTTTTCGAAGTGCGGGATCATCCAGAACTCGTCCACGCTGTAGCGGCAGAAGCCGCCGGCGAGGTGGTCGTGGATGCCGCCCTCGGCCATGCGGTACAGCGACACCAGCGCCATGCGACGCGCGCCCTCGTCGCCGGTCGCGGCCTGATGGCGCAGCAGGCGGTCGATGTGCGTCGGATGCGGGAATTTCGGCGCGCCGCCGAAACCGCCCTGCGCTTCGTCGTAGTTGTGTTCGAGTTGCGCGCGCGTCTGGTCGATGGCGGCGGCGGACAATGGCTCGTGTCCCGCCGGCGCGGCGTAGAGCGTGCCGAGCGCCTGCGCCATCGAGGCATTCTGTTCGTCGAGATCGCTGCGACGCGTGCGGAAGAACTCCGCCAGCCGTTGCAGCAGGTCGCGGAAGGCCGGCAGGCCGTGGCGCGGTTCGGGCGGGAAGTAGGTGCCGGCGAAGAACGGCACCTGGTCTTGCGGCATCAGGAACACCGTCAGCGGCCAGCCGCCGCCGCGGCGCGCCAGCAGCATGTGCGCGTGCTGGTAGATGCGGTCGAGGTCCGGGCGTTCCTCGCGGTCGACCTTCACGTTCACGAAATGCGCGTTCATGATGCGCGCCGTGTCCTCGTCCTCGAACGACTCGTGCGCCATGACGTGGCACCAGTGACAGGCCGAGTAGCCGATCGAGAGCAGGATCGGTTTGCCTTCGCGCGCGGCCTTGTCCAGCGCCTCCGGTCCCCAGGGATACCAGTCGACGGGATTGTCGGCGTGCTGTTGCAGATAGGGACTGGTTTCGTCGGCGAGGCGGTTCTGGTGCGTCATGCGGGCACTTCCAGAAATTCGTCATTCCCGCGAAAGCGGGAATCCAGTGTTTTGACCAACTGGGCTCCCGCTTTCGCGGGAGTGACAATGAATGAATTATTAGAGGTTCCCATGAGTCGTGCCCGGTGTGAAGTGTGATCGCACTATAGCGCCGTCGTGCCCGCGCTGCCTGTTCCCGCGACGCGCATCCGGATATCGCGCGCGCCGTGCTCTTTCCCCTGCCTTCGCGTGGCGATACCATGGACCATCCATCCATCGCCGGGCCATCCATGTCTTCCGAACATACCCGCCAGCGCGTGATCCCGGTCGTGCCGGACACGCCGATCCGCATCACGTCCGAGAACAAGTGTGGCTTCTGCACCAATTCCAAGTGCTGCACCTACGTCACGCAGGCGATCGACGCGCCGCGCTCGAAGTACGATTTCGATCATTTGCTGTGGCAGATATCGCACGAGCACATTCGCATCTACAAGGATGAGGACGGCTGGTATCTGCTGATCGAGACGCGCTGTCTGCATCTGCAACAGGACGGCCGTTGCGGCATCTATTTCCAGCGCCCGCAGGTCTGCCGCGACCACTCCAACGATTACTGCGAACTGGATGCGCCGGCCGAGGACAGTTTCGAGCTGTACTTCGACGGTTACGAGGCGCTGCTGGCCTATTGCAGAAAGCGCTTCAAACGCTGGGATCGTCCCTGAATCAGGGCATCAACTCGCGGAAGTCCGTGATGGCCGGGTACTCGTCGCTTTCCAGTACCGCGCGGCGGCTGTCCGGCTGACGCACCGCGCGCAGGTGGGCAATGCCGTGGCGGTCGGCGGCGCGCAGCACGTCGAGGTTGTCGTCGACCATCAGGCTCTGCGCGGGCGCATGCGGTTCGATGCGCGCGAAGGCGTTCCAGAAGCTGTCGTGTTCCTTGGCGTGACCCAGGTCG
>JAQVJI010000239.1 GCA_028695255.1 Chromatiales bacterium
GATGCGATGTTCGTACTGCACCACGCGCGCCGGTTGCTGGGCATGGCCTGATCCGCCTGGTACCGGATCGCCCGGAGGGCCGGGCCCCTGTGGGTTCAATGCTCGATGCGTGTGGGAGCGGCTACGCCGCGATAGGGCTGGCACTTCGCATGATCGCGGCAGAGCCGCTTCCACAACGCTACAGAATCTGCCGGTTGCGCTGCCGGAATGCCTTCCAGAAGCCGGAGTCCGACGCATGCAGTGTCTCGAATTCCGCCGGTGTGTAGACCAGCACGTCCACCGGCACGCCGAGATCGAACAGGTCGGTGAAGGCCAGGGCACGTTCCGGAAAGGCCGTGTCGGTGTCCTGCACCAGCAGCACGTCGATGTCCGACCACGGGCCGGCACTGCCGTCGGCGACCGAGCCGAACAGCCACGCGGCCTGGACCCGTCCGCGCAGACGTTGCACCAGAAACCCTTCGATCTCGTCGCGCGTGAAATCCTGCACGCTGACCGGTGGGCGACTGCGTTCCAGTAGCGGCGCGCTCATCGCCACGGCACCCGTACCAGACTGCCGCGCAGCGAATTCGGCAGCGCCTCGTCGATCGTCACGTCCGCGAAGCGGCCGATCAGCGCGGCGTCGCCGGGGAAGTTGACCACGCGGTTGTTCGAGGTGCGGCCGGCGAGCCAGGTCGGGTCCTTGCGCGAGGGGCCTTTGACGAGCAGGTTCTGCACCGAGCCGACCATCGAACGGCTGATCGCCTGCGCGTTGGCGTTGATGCGTTCCTGCAGCACGTGCAGGCGTTGTTTCTTCACTTCCAGCGGCACGTCGTCCGGCAGGTTCGCCGCCGGGGTGCCGGGGCGGCGGCTGTAGACGAAGCTGAAGGACTGGTCGAAGCCGAGTTCCTCGACCAGATCGAGCGTGGCCTGGAAATCGGCCTCGGTCTCGCCCGGAAAGCCGATGATGATGTCGGTGGAGAGCGAGACGTCCGGCCGCGCCTCGCGCAGGCGGCGCATCTTCGCCTTGTATTCGAGCACCGTATGGCCGCGCTTCATCGCCGCCAGGATGCGGTCGGAACCGCTCTGCACCGGCAGGTGCAGATGCGAGGCGAGCTTCGGCTGCTCGGCATAGGCGCGGATCAGCCGGTCGGAGAACTCCACCGGATGCGAGGTCGTGAAGCGCACGCGGCCGATGCCCTCGACCGCAGCGGCGTATTCGATCAGCAGCGCCAGATCGGCCGTCTCGCCGTCGTGCATCGCGCCGCGATAGGCGTTCACGTTCTGGCCCAGCAGCGTCACTTCGCGCACGCCCTGCGCGGCGAGCGCGGCGATCTCGGCGATCACGTCGTCGAACGGCCGCGACAGTTCCTCGCCGCGCGTGTAGGGCACGACGCAGAAGGTGCAGTACTTGCTGCATCCCTCCATCACCGACACGAAGGCGGTCGGTCCTTCCGCGCGCGGTTCCGGCAGGCGGTCGAACTTCTCGATCTCGGGGAACGACACGTCCACCACCGGCGTGCCGCGCGCCTCGGCCAGCATCTCGGGCAGACGGTGCAGCGTCTGCGGGCCGAACACCACGTCGACGAACGGCGCCCGCGCGCGCAACTGCTCGCCCTCCTGACTCGCCACGCAGCCGCCGACGCCGATCACCACTTCCGGCCGGCGCTCCTTGATGCGCCGCCACTGGCCGAGCTGCGAGAACACCTTCTCCTGCGCCTTCTCGCGGATCGAACAGGTGTTGAGCAGCAGCACGTCGGCCTGCTCCGGATCGTCCACGCGCTCCATGCCCTGGGCGTCGCGCAGCGCGTCCAGCATGCGACCGGAGTCGTACTCGTTCATCTGGCAGCCGTGGGTCTGGATGAAAACCTTGCGGGTCATGCGCGGGGTGTTCCGTTCGGGTGTGGCGGAAAGCGCGATAGTATAGCGCCCGAGCCCGCCGACGATGCCCTGAAATGTACGAGGAAACGACCTTCATCCCCTGCGAACGCGGCCAACTGCCGCCCGGTCCCTGGCTGGTGTTCGCCCCGCATCCGGACGACGAGACCTTCGGTCTGGGCGGCACGCTGCTGCTCGCGCGCGAGGCCGGCATCGCCGCCCACGTGGTGGTGGTGACGGATGGTGCAGCAGGCGGCTCGGGTACCGATCTCGTCGAACGGCGCGAGGCCGAGACCCGCGCCGTGGGCGAGGCGCTCGGGCTGGCTAGCCTGACCTTCTGGCGCCAGCCGGATCGCGGCGGACCTTTGCCGGCCGCGCTCATGGACGAACTGCACCGCCTGCTGCGTGGGTTTCGTTCCTCAACCCACCCTACGTCGCAGGCGCCGGCCAGCGTGTTCTTTCCCTCGCCCTTCGAGCCGAATCCCGACCACCGCGCCTGCGCGGCCTTCGTGTGGGACGGGCTGGTGTCGTATGGCTACCGTGGGCAGGCATTCAGCTACGAGATCTCGGTCCAGGGTCCGGTCGACCGTCTGATCGACATCACGGCCGTGGCGGCGCGCAAGCGCGAACTGATGGCGATGTACCTGAGCCAGCTCGATCAGAACGCCTACGTCGAACGTCTCGATGCGCTCAATCGCAGCCGGTCGTGGTCGCTGCCGATGGACGCCACGCACGCGGAAGGGCTGTGCCGCTGGCCCGACCTGCGCGGACGATTGGCCGATCGCCTGCGCGAACGCCTGTCGCGCTACTGGCAGCCGGACGCACTGCCCGGCACAGTCCCGCAGGCGTGGTGGCAGCGTCTGTTCGGTGGCAGTGGCTAGGGTGGGCAAAGCGCAGCGTGCCCACGCGGTGGCGGTATCCGAATGCACCTCCCGCGTGGGTTTCGTACCTCAACCCACCCTACGCGGTTCGTAGTTCGTGGTTCGTAGGGTGGGCAAAGCGCAGCGTGCCCACGCGGCCCACGCGCCCCACGCGACTACGACGGCTTCAGCATGTCCGGCGGCAATCCCTGCTCGTGGCGTTCCCACATGCGCCGGTACAGCGCTTCGAAATCGCGCGTGAAGCGCTCCGAATCGAACAGCGGCGTGGTCAGACGGTTCTCCGCCAGCCGCTGCCGGATCGCCTTCAGCTCCTCCGGCTGCGTCGCCAGCCGCAACGCCAGATCGCGATACCGATCCAGCCGCTCCGTCACCAGCTCCGGCAACCCGACCGCGTGCAACAGACTGCCGGCCACGCGCGAGGGAAAGGTCTCGCCCGCGCAGGTGACCACCGGCACCCCCGCCCACAGCGCATCCGAGGCCGTGGTGTGGGCGTTGTAGGGCAACGTATCCAGGAACAGATCGGCGAGCGAAATGCGCGCCAGATGCGCGCTGTGCGGCTTCTTCGGCGCGAAGATCAGACGTGATGCCTCGACGCCGCGTGCGACCGCCTCCCTGCGCAGGTTCTCCTCC
>JAQVJI010000240.1:0-2122 GCA_028695255.1 Chromatiales bacterium
AGGAGAACTGCATCGGCTGCGGTTATTGCGTGGCCGGTTGTCCGTTCGACATCCCGCGCATCGCCAAGAAGGACAACAAGGCCTACAAGTGCACGCTCTGTTCGGATCGTGTCGCCGTCGGCCTCGAACCGGCCTGCGTGAAGACCTGCCCGACCGGCGCCATCGTGTTCGGCACCAAGGACGACATGAAGCACCACGCCGAGGGGCGCATCGCCGACCTGAAGCGGCGCGGCTATGCCAATGCGGGGCTGTACGATCCGCAGGGCGTCGGCGGCACGCACGTCATGTACGTGCTGCAACACGCCGACCAGCCGGCGCTGTACCACGATCTGCCGGAGGACCCGCAGATCAGCGCCATGGTCGGGTTCTGGAAGGGACTCATGAAACCGCTGGGCATGTTCGCCATCGGACTCACGGCGCTCGGTGCCTTCTTCCACTACGTCAGGGTCGGACCGAACGAGGTGGAAGAGGACGAGGCGTCATCCCGGGCAACCGAAAGCGACAAGGCCTGACGGAGGAAAGCAATCATGAGTCAACACAACCTGATCCAGCGCTACAGCGCCTCGGAACGCAGTAACCATTGGCTGGTCGCCATCTGCTTCGTGCTGCTGGCGCTGTCCGGACTGGCCCTGTTCCATCCCTCCATGTTCTGGCTCACCAACCTGTTCGGCGGCGGTCAGTGGACGCGCATCCTGCACCCCTTCATCGGGGTGCTGATGTTCGTCGGTTTCATCGGCATGTTCTTCCGCTTCGCGAAGCACAACGCGCTGAACCAGAACGACAGCGCGTGGCTCGGCCAGCTCGGCGACGTGATGGCCAAGCGCGAGGACAAGCTGCCGCCGGCCGGCAAATACAACGCCGGCCAGAAGCTGCTGTTCTGGGTGATCGTGGTCACCATGCTGGTGCTGATCGTCAGCGGCGTCGCGATCTGGCAGCCCTACTTCGCGCCATCGTTCGCGATCGGCACGGTGCGGCTCGCGGTATTGCTGCATGCACTGGCGGCGCTGATCCTGATCCTCGGCATCATGGTGCACATCTACGCCGCCTTCTGGGTCAAGGGTTCGGTGCGCGCCATGACCCGCGGCACGGTGACGCGCAACTGGGCACGCAAGCATCATCGGGCGTGGTACGACGAAGTCACCCAGGGGAGAACCAAATGACCGCAGTCATCCAGCCGGGCCAGATCACCGAAGCCCAGCCGGAGGTGCCGGCGCTGCGTCCTGCCGACCGGAAGATTTTCCGGCGGCGGGCCGAGCGCCTGCGCGCGCTCGCCGCCGGGCATGCGATGGAGGACTACCTGTCCTTCATGGCGCGTCTGGCGGACGCGCAGCAGTCGGCACTGGACATCTATTCCGAGGTCGCGGAGGCCATACCCGACCCCCAGGCGGTGGCGCGCGCCCGCGATCTCGGCCTTCCCCCCTTCCCCGCCCAAGGATGGGCGCGGGATTCTTCCTGGCGCGCCGCATTGCGCAACATCCTCGAAGACGTCAGGCGGGAAGCGCCGGAACCACTGTGCATCGCCATCGATGAACTGATGAACACGGCGTCCACGGAACTGGAGGGAATGGCCGACCGCATCCTGACCGGCAACGACCCGATGCTCGACCCGGCCATGGCGCCGCTGATCGGCGCCGCGCTTCAGGTCTACTGGACGCATCTGTCGACCTCGATCGACCAGGCGGACCCGCAACGCGAGCAGCAACCATCCACCTGTCCGGTCTGCGGCAGTCATCCGGTGGCGAGCCTGCGCCGCATCGGCGGTGTCGAACAGGGGCTGCGTTATCTGCATTGCTCGCTGTGCGAGACCGAATGGAACTACGTGCGCATCAAGTGCACGTCCTGCGAGAGCACGACCGGCATCGGGTACTACGGGGTCGACGGTGAACGCGAGGCGGTCGAGGCCGAGGCCTGCGACGACTGCCACGGTTATCTCAAGCTCATGCACATGGAACGCGATCCGGACGTGGACGCCATCGCCGACGATCTCGCGACGCTCGCGCTCGACATCGCGATGGCCGACGAGGGCTATACCCGCGTCGGATTGAACCTGCTGTTCGTGCCGGGCGAGGAAGTCTCGACGGCGAATTGATGCACTTGTAGGAGCGGCTCTGCCGCGATCCGG
>JAQVJI010000240.1:2222-3359 GCA_028695255.1 Chromatiales bacterium
CCGCGCACGCGCCTGCTGCTCAAGGTCCACACCAGCAATTACGCGGTGCAGGGCTTCACCGCCGTGGTCGACGAACGCGAACTCGCCGCGCTCGCGCATGCGCACGGACTGCCGTTCATGATCGATCTCGGCTCCGGCACCTTCATCGACCTCGAACGCTACGGCCTGCCGCACGAACCGACCGTGCAGGACGCCATCCGCCACGGCGCCGACGTCGTCACCTTCAGCGGCGACAAGCTGCTCGGCGGTCCGCAGGCCGGGATCATCGCCGGCTCGCGCGAACTGGTCCGGCGCATCAAGAAGAATCCGCTCAAGCGCGCGCTGCGCGTGGACAAGATGACGCTGGCCGCGCTGGAGGCCGTATTGCGACTGTATCGCGACCCCGACCGGTTGCGCGAACGCCTGACTTCATTGCGTCTGCTGACGCGTCCGCAGGCCGACATCGAGGCGCAGGCGCGGCGTCTGCTGCCGTCGCTCGCGCGTGCATTTGATGGCGTGGCGGTGATCGACGTACGCCCCTGCCAGAGCCAGATCGGCAGCGGCGCACTGCCGGTCGATCGCCTGCCGAGCGCGGCGCTGGTCATCACGACCTCGCACAGCGGACGTGGTGCCGGCACGGCGCTCAAGCGCATCGAACGCAGCCTGCGTGATCTGCCCGTACCCGTCATCGGCCGCATCAGCGACGGCGCGCTGTGGCTCGACCTGCGCTGTCTCGAAGACGAGGCCGGCCTTCTGGCCCAGATATCGGAGCTGCCCGCATGATCGTCGGCACCGCGGGCCACATCGACCACGGCAAGACCTCGCTGGTGAAGGCATTCACCGGCGTCGACGCCGATCGTCTGCAGGAAGAGAAGGCGCGCGGCATCACGCTCGATCTCGGCTATGCCTATCAGGCGGTCGACGCCGCCGACGTGCTCGGCTTCGTCGACGTGCCGGGCCACGAAAAACTCATCCACAACATGCTCGCCGGCGCCACCGGCATCGATCACGTACTGCTGGTGGTGGCGGCCGACGACGGACCGATGCCACAGACGCGCGAGCATCTGGAGATCCTCGACCTACTCGGCCTCGATCGCGGCACGGTCGCCCTGACCAAGAACGATCGCGTGCCGTCCGAACGCGCGGCTGCGGTCGCAA
>JAQVJI010000056.1 GCA_028695255.1 Chromatiales bacterium
CGCGGCGCGCGGCAGCTTCGAGTTCGCACGCGACGGCCGCCGGCTGCGCACGCTGCATCCGGAGAAACGCATGTACAACGCCTCCAGCATGATCATGACCGAGGCCGCGATCAATTACGGCCTGACGTGCGACCTGTACCTGGCGCTCGGCGAACCGCTGACGGACGGCGCCTGGAGCGTGCGCGTCTATCACAAGCCGTTCGTGACCTGGATCTGGGGCGGCTCGCTCCTGATGGCCCTGGGTGGCCTGCTCGCCCTGTCCGACCGTCGCTATCGCATCGCGGCCCGCCGCGATCTGAAACTCGCCGCCGGCGCGAAACCGTCCGGCGACGCCGCGCTGAACCCACAAGGTGAACGTGCATGACACCGAACAATCGCCGCAAACTGCTGTTTCTCATCCCGCTCGCGGTATTCCTGTTGCTGGTCGGGTTCTTCCTGCGCGGCCTGAACCTCAACCCGCGCGAGGTGCCTTCGCCGCTGGTCGGCAAGCCGGCGCCCGCCTTCGCGCTGCCGGTGCTGGCCGACGTCGATCAGAAGTTCACGCCCGAGGAGATGAAGGGTCAGGTCTGGATGCTCAACGTCTGGGCCTCCTGGTGCGTCTCCTGTCGGCAGGAGCATCCGCTGCTGATGGACCTCGCGCACAGCAACAAGATCGCCATCTACGGCCTCAACTACAAGGACCGCCTGCAGGATGCGCGCATGCACCTGCAACGCCACGGCGATCCCTTCGTCTTGACCGCGGTCGATGCCGACGGCCGCGTCGGCATCGACTACGGCGTGTACGGTACGCCGGAAACCTACGTGATCGACCGTGAAGGCGTCATCCGTTACAAGCAGATCGGTCCGCTCACGCCGGACAAGCTCGAACAGACCATCCTGCCGCTGATCCGGGAGTTACAGGGATGACGCGCCGAATCTGTCTGTCCCTGATCGTGGGTCTTTCGATCGTCGCTGCCACCGCCACGGCACAGGAGGCGCGTCCGCTGGCCGAGGACCCGGCCATCGAGCAGCGCATGATCAAACTGTCCGAGGATCTGCGCTGTCTGGTGTGCCAGAACGAATCGCTGGCCGGCTCCCAGTCCGGACTGGCCGAAGACCTGCGGCGCGAGATCCGCGAGCAGATGAAGGCCGGCCAGAACGACCGCGAGATCGTCGATTATCTGGTGGATCGCTACGGCGACTTCGTGCTCTACCGTCCGCCGCTCAAGCCGACCACCTGGCTGCTGTGGTTCGGCCCCTTCATCATGCTGCTCGGCGCGGTCACGGGTCTGGTGTTCTATCTGCGCCGACGCAACCGGCGGGTGCCGGAAGCCGGCCTGAGCGACGCAGAACGTCACCGCATCGAAGCCCTTCTCAACCAGGATCAAGACCGTTCATGAACGACATCTGGAGCACGCTCGTCTTCCTGCTCATCGCGCTGCTGTTCATCTTCGCCGCGCTCGCCTTCATCCTGCCGCCACTGTTGCGGCGGACGCAACGCTCCGATGCGACGGAACGCGATGCCCTGAACATCGCGGTCTATCGCGACCAACTGCGCGAGCTGGAAACCGATCTCGAAAACGGCCTCATCGAGCCGTCGCAGTACGAGTCCGCACGGCTCGAAATCGAGAAGCGTCTCGCCGAGGACCTGCCGGCCGACGCCGTGCGTCCCGCGCCCGCCCGCGGTGGACGCTGGGCGGCCTACGCCACGGCAGCGACGCTGCCGGTGGCGGCGATCATCCTGTATGCGGTGCTCGGCGCACCGGTGGCGCTGATGCCGGGTTCCGCTACTCAGTCCGGCACCGACCAGGCGATGACCGAGCACGACATGAGCGCGGCGCTTGCCGCACTCGAACAACGCATGCAGCAGACGCCAGACGATGTAAACGGCTGGCTGTTGCTGGCGCGCAGCTACAGTTCGGTGGATCGCCACGCAGACGCTTCGAAGGCCTACGCCAAGGCCGCGGAGCTGATGCCGGAGGCCGCCTACATCTGGTCGAACTGGGCCGAGGCCATGGCATTGTCGCGCGGCGGCGAACTGATGGGCGAACCGATGCAGATGGTCGAGAAAGCGATCGCACTCGATCCGAACGACATCAAGGGTCTGGAACTGGCGGGTATCGCCGCCTACGACCAGCAGCAATTCGCCAAGGCAGTCGAGTTGTGGGAACGTCTGCTCACGCAGGTACCGGCCGACTCCGAATACGCGCAGGCCATGACCGAGGCGCTGAACGACGCGCGCCAGCTCGCCGCCGCGCATGCTGGCGGAGAAACAGCGACGTTGCCGGTACCGACTGCCAGCAGCGGTGCCCGGGTGAGCGGCACGGTGACCGTCAGCGCCGAACTCGCCGATCGTGTGGCGGCCGAGGATGTGGTGTACGTCTTCGCGCGCGCCGTGGAAGGACCGGCCATGCCGGTGGCGATCCGCAAGGTTCGCGGCGCCGACCTGCCCTACCGTTTCGTGCTGGATGATTCGACGGCCCTGATGGGCGGCACCAGCCTGTCGAACTTCGATCAGGTGATCGTCGGTGCGCGCGTCAGCAAGACCGGCGATGCGATGCCGCGCAGCGGCGACCTGGAAGGTATGAGCGCAGCGGTAAAGGTCGGCAGCGAAGACATCGAGATTACCATCGACCGCCTGCGGCCTTGAGGCGGGAAGGCGGTCACTCCGGCCGCATGTGCGGGAACAACAGCACGTCGCGGATCGACGGCGCGTCGGTGAACAGCATCACCAGACGATCGATGCCGATGCCCTCGCCCGCGGTCGGCGGCATGCCGTGCTCAAGGGCGCGCACGTAGTCGGCGTCGAAGTGCATGGCCTCGTCGTCGCCCGCCTCCTTCTCTTCCACCTGCTTGCGGAAACGTTCCGCCTGGTCCTCGTAGTCGTTGAGCTCGGAAAAGCCGTTGGCGATCTCGCGCCCGGCGACGAAGAACTCGAAACGGTCGGTGACGAAGGGGTTCGTGTCGCTGCGCCGCGCCAGCGGCGACACCTCGGTCGGATACTCGGTGATGAAGGTCGGGTTGCGCAGACGCGTCTCGACTGTCTTCTCGAAGATCTCGATCCATACCTTGCCGAGACCCCAGCCGTCCTTGAGCGGAATGCCGAGCCGCTGCGCCACTGTGCGCGCGCGCGTTGCGTCTTCGAGGTCGGCGGCGGTGACGTCCGGATTGAAGTGCAGGATCGACTCCTTCACCGTCAGGCGCGCGAACGGCGCCGAGAAGTCGCAGCTCTCGCCCTGATACTCGATCGTCTCGCGGCCGAGCAGATGCCGCGCCATGCCGCGCAGCAGGTCCTCGGTCAGATCCATGAGGTCGTGGTAGTTGGCGTAGGCCTCGTAGAACTCCAGCATCGTGAATTCCGGATTGTGGCGCGTCGACAGGCCCTCGTTCCGGAAATTCCGGTTGATCTCGTACACGCGCTCGAAGCCGCCCACCACGAGGCGCTTGAGATAAAGCTCCGGCGCGATGCGCAGGAACAACTGCATGTCGAGCGCGTTGTGATGCGTAACGAAGGGCCGCGCAGTGGCGCCACCCGGAATCGCCTGCATCATCGGCGTTTCGACTTCGAGAAAGCCACGCGTGTCGAGATAGCCGCGAATGTAGTTGACGATGCGCGAGCGCAGCCGGAACACCTCGCGCGAGGACTCGTTCATGATTAGGTCGAGATAGCGCTGGCGATAGCGCGTCTCCTGGTCCGACAGGCCGTGGAACTTCTCCGGCAGCGGCCGCAGCGACTTCACGAGCAGGCGCAGTTTTTCCACCTTGACCGACAGCTCGCCGGTCTTCGTCTTCATGAGCGTGCCTTCGGCGCCGACGATGTCGCCGATGTCGAAGCCCTTGAAGGCATCGAAGGCTGCTTCGCCGACGGCATCGCGCTGCACGAACAACTGGATGCGCCCGCTCATGTCCTGCACGTGCGTGAACGCCGCCTTGCCCATGATGCGCTTGGCCATCATGCGCCCGGCCACCGACACGCGCCGCGGCTCGGCCTCGAAGGACTCGGCGGGTTTCTCGTCGTACTCGGCATGCAGTTCGCCCGCCATCACGCCGCGGCGGAAGTCGTTCGGGAACGCCACGCCCTGCGCGCGCAACCGCGTGAGCTTCTCGCGCCGCTGCGCGATGAGCTGGTGTTCGTCGGTCTGATTCTGCTCGTTGTCGGTCATGTACTTGTCGTCAGATTGTTGGTCACAGAGAAACAAAAAATGATCTCTCGCTGAGGCCGCTGGGACGCGGGAAAAAATGCAAAGCGGTTTGTCGTTCTTGTTCTTTCCCGGCGGCCTCAGCGAGAGCAATCCTTGGCTTTTCTCTGTGTCCTCTGTGCCCTCTGTGGCAAGTCTTTACCACGCGCACCGCGCTCAGAGTCCACTCTTCAATGATGCCTCGATGAAGGGATCGAGATCGCCGTCGAGCACGCGCTGGGTATCGCTGATCTCGACGTTGGTGCGCAGATCCTTGATGCGCGACTGGTCGAGCACGTAGGAGCGGATCTGACTGCCCCAGCCGATGTCGGACTTGCTGTCCTCCAGCTTCTGCTTCTCGACGTTGCGCTTCTGCACTTCCATCTCGTACAGCTTCGCCTTCAGCATCTTCATCGCCGTGTCGCGGTTCTTGTGCTGCGAACGGTCGTTCTGGCAGGCGACGACGATGCCGCTCGGCACGTGCGTGATGCGGATCGCCGATTCGGTACGGTTGACGTGCTGGCCGCCGGCGCCGCTCGCGCGGTAGGTGTCGACCTTGAGATCGGCCGGGTTGATGTCGATGTCGATGTCGTCGTCGACCTCGGGCGAGACGAACACGGCGGTGAACGAGGTGTGACGGCGCGCATTGGAGTCGAACGGCGACTTGCGCACCAGGCGATGCACGCCGGTCTCGGTGCGCAGCCAACCGAAGGCGTACTCGCCCTCGACGCGCACGGTCGCGCTCTTGATGCCGGCCACTTCGCCCGGCGACTCCTCGACGACCTCGGTGGTGAAACCACGCCGCTCGGCCCATTTCAGATACATGCGCAACAGCATCTCGGCCCAGTCCTGCGCCTCGGTGCCGCCGGCGCCGGCCTGGATTTCGAGGAAGGCGTTGTGATCGTCCATCTCGCCCGAAAACATGCGGCGGAATTCGAGTTCGGAGACCTGCTGTTCGAAACGTTCGAGGTCGGCCAGCACGGCATCGGCCGTGCCCTCGTCGTTCTCGGCCTCGGCCATTTCCAGCAGTTCCTTCGCGTCGGCCAGACCCTTGCCGAGCCGGCCCAGCGTGAGCACGATCTCCTCCAGCCGCACGCGTTCGCGGCCGAGATCCTGCGCGCGCGCCGGATCGTCCCAGACCTTCGGGTCTTCCAGCTCGCGGGTGACTTCTTCTAGACGTTCCTGCTTGACGTCGTAGTCAAAGATACCTCCTCAGGGCGTCGGCGCGCCCTTCGAGGTCTTCGATCTGGAAATACAGGGGATTGAGTTCCATGATGGCTCTGGTCTTGCGTGAAAAGTCGGCCATCATACACCAGCCGGGCACTTCGCCAGAAGCCGCGGTGCTGGCAAAGCTGCGGTTCGATCCCCGATAATGAACGGCATTTCGCCCCCTATCCCTTCAGGTATTCCATGGCCCAATACATCTACACCATGAGCGGCGTCGGCAAGGTCGTGCCGCCCAAGAAGGAAATCCTGCGCGACATCTCGCTCAATTTCTTCCCCGGTGCCAAGATCGGCGTGCTCGGCTACAACGGCGCCGGCAAGTCCACCCTGCTGCGCATCATGGCGGGCGTCGACAAGGACCACCTCGGCGAGGCGCGACCGCAGCCCGGCATCAAGATCGGCTATCTGCCGCAGGAACCGTCCCTCGACCCGGCCAAGGACGTGCGCGGCAACGTCGAGGAAGGCGTGGGTGAGATCAAGGCCCTGGTCGACCGCTTCAATGCCATCGCCGAGGCCTTCGCCGAGCCCGACGCCGATTTCGACACGCTGCTGGCCGAACAGGCCGAGCTCCAGGACAAGATCGACGCCGCCGGCGCCTGGGACCTCGACCGCAAGCTCGAAGTCGCCGCCGATGCGCTGCGCCTGCCACCCTGGGACGCCGACGTCAGCAAGCTTTCGGGCGGCGAGCGCCGCCGCGTCGCATTGTGCCGGCTGCTGCTGTCGAGCCCCGACATGCTGATCCTGGACGAGCCGACCAACCATCTCGACGCCGAATCCGTCGCCTGGCTCGAACGCTTCTTGCAGGAATTCCCGGGCACCGTCATCGCGGTCACCCACGACCGCTACTTCCTCGACAACGTCGCCGGCTGGATCCTCGAGCTCGACCGCGGCCACGGCATTCCCTGGCAGGGCAACTACTCGTCCTGGCTGGAACAGAAGGAAAAACGTCTGGCGACCGAGGAAAAGCAGGAATCCGCACGCCGCAAGGCGATGGAACACGAACTCGAATGGGTGCGCCAGAACCCGAAGGGCCGCCAGGCCAAGAGCAAGGCGCGCCTCAAGCGCTTCGAGGAGATTTCCTCCAGCGACTACCAGAAGCGCAACGAGACCAACGAGATCTACATCCCGCCCGGCCCGCGCCTGGGCGACGTGGTGGTCGAGTTCGACGGCGTCAGCAAGGCCTACGGCGACCGCGTGCTGTACGAAAATCTGTCGTTCAGCGTCCCGCGCGGCGGCATCGTCGGCATCATCGGTGCGAACGGCGCCGGCAAGACGACGCTGTTCCGCATGCTGGTCGGGCAGGAACAGCCGAGCAACGGCAACATCCGCATCGGCGACACGGTGCAGATCTCCTACGTCGACCAGTCGCGCGACGCGCTCGACGGCAGCAAGACGGTGTGGCAGGAGATCTCCGACGGCCTGGACATGATCGCGGTAGGCCGTTTCGAAATGCCTTCGCGCGCCTATATCGGCCGCTTCAACTTCAAGGGCGGCGACCAGCAGAAGTTCGTCAAGGACCTGTCGGGCGGCGAACGCAACCGCCTGCATCTGGCCAAGCTGTTGAAGAGCGGCGGCAACCTGCTGCTGCTCGACGAACCGACCAACGACCTCGACGTCGAAACCCTGCGCGCGCTGGAAGAGGCGTTGCTCGAATTCCCCGGCAGCGCGATCGTCATCTCGCACGATCGCTGGTTCCTCGACCGCGTCGCCACCCACATCCTGGCCTTCGAGGACGACGGCAACGTGGTGTACTTCGAGGGCAATTACCAGGATTACGAGGCCGACCGCAAGAAGCGTCTGGGCAGCGACGCCGACCAGCCGCACCGGCTCAAGTACAGAAAGCTGGAAGGCTGATCCGACATCCACACGACCTGCCCACCGGGAGACACGCACATGCACAACGGCATTCTGGTGGGACTCGGCGAATCGCCGGTCGTGCTCGACCCGAAATATGCCAACCGTCACGGCCTGATCGCCGGCGCGACGGGCACCGGCAAGACCGTATCGCTGCAGGTGCTGGCCGAAGGCTTCTCGCGTCTCGGCGTGCCGGTGTTCATGGCCGACATCAAGGGCGATCTGAGCGGTATCAGCCAGCCGGGTCGCGAACACCCGAAGGTCAGCGAGCGCGTGGCGAAAATCGGTATTGCCGACTTCGCCTTCGAGGGCTTCCCGACCGTGGCCTGGGACGTTTTCGGCGAGCAGGGCCATCCGGTGCGCGCGACGATCTCCGACATGGGACCGCTGCTGCTCGGACGGCTGCTCGATCTGAATCCCACCCAGGAAGGCGTGCTCAACCTCGCCTTCAAATTTGCCGACGACGAAGGCCTGGCGCTGCTGGACCTGAAGGACCTGCGCACCGCACTGCAGCACATCGGCGACAACGCGAAGGACTTCCGCAACCGCTACGGCAACGTAAGTTCCGCCAGCATCGGCGCCATCCAGCGCCAGTTGCTGACGCTCGAACAACAAGGTGCGGAACGCTTCTTCGGCGAACCCGCACTCGATCTGTTCGACTTCATGCGCGTCGATGCCGGCGGCCGCGGTCAGATCAACATCCTCGCCGCCGATCGCCTGATGCACAGCCCGCGACTCTACGCGACCTTCCTGCTGTGGCTGCTGTCGGAACTGTTCGAGAACCTGCCCGAGGCGGGCGACCTCGACCGGCCGAAACTCGTGTTCTTCTTCGACGAGGCGCACCTGCTGTTCGACGACGCACCGAAGGCACTGGCCGACAAGGTCGAACAGGTCGTTCGACTGATCCGTTCCAAGGGCGTCGGCATCTTCTTCATCACGCAGAATCCGCTCGACCTGCCGGACGCCGTGCTCGGACAACTCGGCAACCGCATCCAGCACGCCCTGCGCGCGTTCACGCCGCGCGACCAGAAGGCCGTGCGCGCGGCCGCCGACACCTTCCGCCCCAATCCGAAGCTCGACACCGCACGGGCGATCATGGAACTCGGCGTCGGCGAGGCGCTGGTTTCACTGCTCGAAGCGAAGGGCACGCCCGGCATGGTGCAGCAGACCCTGATCTGTCCGCCGCGCTCGCGCATCGGTCCGGTCAGCGCCGACGAGCGTGCCGAACTGTTGCGCCGGAGTCCGCTTGCCGGCCGTTACGAAACGATGATCGACCGCGATTCGGCGCACGAAATCCTGTCGCGCCGCGCCGACGAAGCTGCACGGACCGTGGAAGAAACCACGCGCCCTGCCCCGCGCACACCGGCACCGCGCAGCCGCAGCCCACGCACCACCACTCGCCCGTCACAACGCCAGAGCACCGGCGAGGCCTTCGCCAAGAGCGTCGCGCGTTCCATCGGCTCACAGCTCGGCCGCAGCATCGTGCGCGGCATCCTGGGTTCGATCTTCAAGGCTCGCTAGCGCGATCCGCGGCAGCCAGCCGCAGATGCAGCAGCGCAGTGCGCCGCCCCTGCGGATGACGACGCTCCTCGATGGCATAAGGCACGAAGCCCAGTCCGGCATACAACAGCAATGCCGACGTGTTGTCGTTGAACACCGAAATGCACACCTCTCGCAGTTCATGACGGACGAATGCGACATCGAGCATGTACCGCACCAGACGGCGCCCAAGCCCCTGGCCGCGATGCGTGCGCGCCACGATCACGTTGCCGATGAAGGCATGACTGCCGGCTTCGAGGCCGTACAGGTTGGCGAAGCCGATGACCTGCTCCCCGTCGGTCATGACCGTGAGCGCGTGGCGCTCGGCGGCGAGCGATGCGAGTTGTTCGACCGTCAGCGGATGACGACCGCGCGGATAGACGAGGAACAATTCCTCGGGTGATGGGATCAGTGCGCAGATGGCCGGATGGTCCGCCTCCCCGGCGGGCCGGATATGGATGTCGGCTTGCGGGGACGTCACATGAACATCAGCGTCGCAGCGCATCGAGGTGCAGCAGGATGAAACGGTTGTCGCGCATCACCGGCAGACCCAGCGTGCGCATGGCCGGGCTATAGCCCAAGTCGGCGAGCTGAAAGAAACCGCGCATCACTGCCGTTGCCTTGCCCTGTGGATCGAGCTTCAGAAGCTGCCCGCCGCTCCAATCGGTGGCGTAATACACGTCGTCCACCTTCACGATGCCGGCGAAATTGGCGATCGGACGTCCCTCGCCCAACGGGCGCAGTTCCTTCGTTTTCAGGTTGACCTTGAGAAGGGTGCCCGGATGTTCGGCGGCAAAGGTGACGATGTCGGTCATCGGCCCCCAGGTGGCGACGATCAGTTCTTCACCATCGACCCACAAACCGCTGGGACCCTGCAATGCGTCGGTTTCCAGCCATACCTCGGAACGGTTGCCGCTCACGCGATAGATGCGGTTGAGCGCCGTGTCGGAAACGTACAGGTCGCCGTTGGGTGCTGCCGCGACGTCGTTCGGAATCCCCGCACCGGGCAGATCGATGCGACTGCGCACGCGCGCGGTCGGGATGTCGATGAGCGCCAGCACGCCGCGGTCCACGGCATACAGCGTATCGCCGATGCTGGTGAGTCCGGTCGGCGCATGCAGGAACTCGACCCAGCGCGAGGCCAGCAGACGGCCGTTTTCATCGAAGCGGCTGATCCAGCCGTAGCCGTCGGTGTCGAACGACAGACCACCGCCCAGATTGGAAACGAACCAACTGCGCGAGGCGGCATGCCAATGCGCGCTGGCCGGCGCGTCGAGTATCACCGGCGCGGGCAACGGGTTCGCCTGCGTTGCGGCGCCCATCAGGAATAGCCAGCCTCCCAGCAGCCACGCGGCCTTCTGCCGCGTCTCCATCACACCACGCATGTTCGAATCCCTCACTCCTGCAACGGGACGCCAAGTGTAACGCGCACCCATGAACGCATTCCAATGCGTCGATCAGCGGGCACGCGCATTACAATGTTTCGACAACACAACGCGCAGGTGGCCTCATGCCCGATCCTTCGATGGTCAGCGACATCTCCCACGTCATCGAACTGGCGGTGGCGCCGGTGTTCCTGCTGGCCGGCATCGGCGCCTTCATCAACGCCTTCGCGGGACGTCTGGCGCGCATCGTCGACCGCAGCCGCAAACTGGAAGACCTCGCCGCCGCCGGCAATGCCGCGGCGCAGGTCGCGGCCCGCGTCGAACTCAACCTGATGACGCGCCGCGCACGCCTGGTCTACCTAGGCATTTCCTTCGGCATCGCCTCGGCGCTCTCGGTCTGCCTGGTGATCGTGAGTGCGTTTCTCGGTCTGTTCGTCAACCTCGATCTTGCGATGACCATCGGCGTACTGTTCATCGTCGCCATCCTGCTGCTCATCGCGGCCCTGCTGATGTTCCTGCGCGAGGTGTTTCTTGCCGTGCGCCACATGACCTTCGGCGGCAAGAACTGATTCACCCCTGAATCACCCCTGATTCAAAGTCGGATTCACGACAGCAGCAGCAAGGGGCAGCGCAGACGCAGCATCAGTTCGCCAAGTATTGCCGGCGACAACGTCGCCGGCACGGCGACGGTCGCCGCATGGTAGTCGCGTGCCGCGCGGCAGGTCGTCTCGACCACCGGCCCCGACGCACGCAGAAAACGTACTCCGCGCAACCGCGCACCCAACAACGTCTGAACATCCTGCCTGAGCGCGAGATAGCCGGCTTCGTCGTCCGCCAGCAGGCCGAAAATGGCCTCGGCGCCGCAGGCATCGGCGAATCGCAGCGCCGCCGCCACACGGCGCGGCAGCTCTTCGCCCGCCGCGAGCATCACGATCGCCGGCGCATGGCGTTTGCGCGCCCCCGGCACGAACGACGCCCGACCCGGAAACAACACGGCATCGACCTCGCCGGCGAAGGCCAGCGCGCTGGCCAGCGGACGACCGCGCGCGACCTGGAACGAAAACGGCAGCGACGACGCACGCGCCGTCGCCTCCAGCACCTGGCGTGTGCGCTCCGCGGCCGACCGCAGTGCGATCTCGACCGCCTGTCCGCTCAGGCCGCGCACGCGGGCGCTGACGTGACCGACCTCCAGCGCCACCGGTAGACGCCCGGCACGCAGCAGTCCTTCGTCCTCGACGAACAGGGCCATGAGTTCGACTTCCATGCGCACGGCGAGCGCAGCGAGGGATTGCAGGCGCGCCGATTCCAGCCGGCCGTCGGGCAAGGCCAGCAGCAATCGGCGGATCGCCAGCAGCTCAGTCACCGTCGCCCCCGCTGCGGCGCGACTTGCGCTTCCTGTCCTTGCCGCCCGTCTTGCCCCCCGCCGCTGCAAAGCTCTGGCGCAACTCCGAGTACTCCAGCAACTGCCCCGCCACCCGATGATTGATGCTGCCGGGCGGAATCACGCCCTGCTCGTCCGGCAGCCCGGCCGGTACGCCGGTCAGCAGTTCGATTGCCGCGTCGACGTTCAGCACCGGCCAGATCGAGAATCGTCCGTCCGCGCAGGCCGCGCGCACGTCGGCGCGCAGCATCAGGTGCTTGACGTTGGCCTGCGGGATCAGCACGCCGTGGCTGCCGTCCAGACCGCGCGCGTTGCAGAGATCGAAGAAGCCTTCGATCTTTTCGTTCACCGCGCCGATCGCCTGCATCTGACCGAACTGATCGACCGAACCCGTGATCGCCAGCGACTGCCGCACCGGCACGTCGGCCAGCGCCGACAACAGCACGCACAGCTCGGCCATCGATGCCGAATCGCCGTCCACCTCGGAATAGGTCTGCTCGAACACCAGGCTCGCCGTCAACGACAGCGGCTGGTTGCTGGCATAGCGCGTAGCGAGGAACGACGACAGGATCAGCACGCCCTTGGAATGGATCGCGCCGCCGAGTTCGACCTCGCGCTGGATGTCCAGCACGTCGCCCTCGCCAATACGCACGTTGGCGGTGATGCGCGTCGGATGACCGAAACGCTCGCCGCCGAGTTCGATCACCGACAGGCCGTTGATCTGACCGACGCGGGCACCCGCGGTGTCGACGCGCAAGGTCTCGCGCAAGGTCGCATCGAGGATGCGCTGGTGGATGCGTTCGCTGCGCCGCCGCCGCGCGGCGATGGCTGTCTCGACCTCGGGCGCACCGACCGCCACCAGTCGTCCCTCGCGCGCGAAATGATCGGCCTCGCGCAACAGATCGAGCGTGCCCTGCAAATGCGTCGACAGGCGTTCGGCGTCTTCCGCCTCGCGTGCCGCCTGTTCGATCACGCGCGCGCAGGCCGCACGGTCGAAGGGCAGCAACGCATCCTGTTTGACCAGCGTCGCGATCAGCCGCGCATACAGTGCATGGGAGGCGTCGTCGCGCGGCATCTCGTCCTCGAAGTCCGCCATCACCTTGAACAGTTCGCGGAAGTCCGGATCGTATTCGCACAACAGGTAATACAGCAGGCGCTCGCCGTACAGCACGACCTTGACGTTCAAGGGGATCGGCTGCGGTTCGAGCGACACGGTGCTGACCAGCGACAGCATCTGCGCCAGCGAATCGATGCGGATGGTGTGCGCGGCCAGCGTGCGCTTCAGCCCTTCCCAGGCGAAGGGCTGCATCAGCAGGTCGCGCGCGTCGAGCAGCAGATAGCCGCCATTCGCTTCATGCAGCGCACCGGCCTTGATCAGCGTGAAGTCCGTAACCAGCGCGCCCATGCGTTCCATGTGTTCGACGCGGCCGATCAGATTCGGATAGCTCGGACGGTCGAGGTAGACGACCGGTGCGCCGCCATTCTCGTCGTGCGCGATCAGCAGGTTGACGCGATAGCGCAGGAAGGACGGCTTGTGTTCGCCGCCGCCCATGAACGGCGGCATCGGCGATTCCTCGCCCTTGCGGAATTCCTCGGCATGTTCGAGCAGGTCCTTGCGCACCGCCTTCAGGTAGTCGACCACCTGCGGCAGGTCCTGATAGCGAGCCTCCAGCTCGTCGATCAGATGGCCGACCGCGAATTCGGAAAACTCCTGATTCAGTTCGCGGAAACGCGCGCGCTTCTCCCGCGCCCACTGCGGCGCCTGACGAATCACCTTGTGCAGACGTTCGCCCATTTCCTCCATGTCGGCGCGAAACCGCTCCTGTTCGGCCTCCGGCAGCTTCTCGAACGCCTCCGGCGAAATCACCTCGCCGTCGTGCATCGGCGCCAGACCGAATCCGCCCGGCGTTCGCAGCAGCGCGATATGCCGTTTTTCCGCCTCGTCGCCCAGTTCCTGCAGCAGTCTGGCCTCACGCTCGCTGAATTCGTTCTCGATCTCCTCCGCCCGGTTGCGGTATTCGTCGCTCTCGAACAGGGCCGGCAAAGCCGTCGTCAGTTCATCCACCGCCTGTTGCATGTCCTGCCGGAACTGGCGACCGCGACCGGGCGGGAATTCCAGCGCACGCGGTCGGTGCGGCTGATCGAAGTTGTGGACGTAACACCAGTCAGCAGGCGTCGGACGCTCGGCCGCACGCTCCTTCAGCAGCCGCGTGGCCAGCGCCTTGCGGCCGGCGCCCGGCGGACCCATGACGAACAGGTTGTAGCCCTCGCGTTCGATGCCGATGCCGAAATGCAGTGCCTCGACGGCACGCTCCTGTCCGACCGGCGGTTGCAGGTCGGGCAGCTCGGCGGTGGTCTCGAAATCGAACGCGGCGGGGTCGCAGCAGGTGTAGAGGCGGGACGGGTCCAGGGCCTGTGGCATGAGATCGTCTCGATGGGTTGAGTCAGCCCCCGTGGCGGACCAGTACCGGACGATGCGCCACGGGTTTGTTCGCCCAACCCTACCACAGCTGCGCCGTCCTTGGGCGCGCCATCCACACGATCAGAAGCGCACCCACTCGAATCCTGGGATGCGCGCATCGTGTTCGTCGAACACGCCCTTGTCGGCCTCGCGATGACAGGCCGTACAGTTGGCGAAGCTCTTCACCTGCGGATTCTCCGCCACCATGATCCGGGGTACCTCGTTGTGCTTGCGCTGAAAATAGCGCGTCTCGCTGATGCGCAGCGGCGCCTTGCCCGAACCGATGCTGTCGCCTATCTTCGTGCCGGTGCGTGAAACCACGCGATCGGAGGCATTGGCCTGTAGATAGGCCGTGATCTCCCGCACCGCCTCCGCGGGCAGGCTCGCGTCGTCGCCGAAATGACTCGGCAGCTCCCGCATCACCCGTTCCCACGAACGAGCCGGCAGCAGCCCCGGCGGATAGGCCATGTGACAGGAACCGCACTCGCGTGCGTACACGTCGTT